>NZ_JBGONH010000063.1:0-27219 GCF_041439075.1 Vibrio sp. FF145 | reverse complement strand
CCATCTGTAGGATCGTTCAACTGATCAGGAAAATGCTTAAATGATCAGTGTTAGCCATTAGGCTGCTTTTTTTTGATCTAAATATGACTAATTATGCTGTCTCTCGATCGTCGGCCTTACCTGTGTCTATTTGTTAAATTCAGGTCATGAAATAAATGAAATGGATAATAATCTTTAATTATGCAACTTTAATGTGATTGTAACTTAATTAAAATATTGTAAGTCACAGATCAGGTTTTAGTTGTATACCTGATGTATTCCGGGTGTTAACTTAATGTTTCATAAAAACGGTGTAATGTGAGCTGCTTTAAGTCTTAGGAAAGCAATCGGCTTACATAACACAGAATGGCGTATTAAAAATTGAAATCGGCCGGAAAGTCGATAACGTATATAAAACCAAGTGCAAACAATAGTGCACACTTAACAACGTTTGGCTTAGGATATTTTCACTGCATGTGAATGGATATTCGTTAAGTACCGAAATAAGTGTTGGTGCTCATCCCCCAGAGGAAGATACCTCTTAGAGCACTAACATCGACAAGCTATAAATATATGGAGAATAAAATGGCTGGTGTATTGGGAATGATTCTTGCTGGTGGTGAAGGCTCTCGCTTAAGACCTTTAACTGAATCTCGCAGCAAACCCTCGGTTCCTTTCGGTGGTAGTTACCGCTTAATTGATTTCGCTCTGAATAACTTCGTTAATGCTGATCTAATGAAGATCTACGTATTAACACAGTTTAAGTCACAATCACTGTTCCATCACATGAAAAAAGGTTGGAATATCAGTGGTATAACCGACCGTTTTATCGACCCAATCCCTGCGCAAATGCGTACAGGTAAGCGTTGGTATGAAGGTACTGCAGATGCTATTTATCAAAACCTTCGCTTCATGCAGTTGGAAGAACCTGATCAAGTTTGTATTTTTGGATCAGATCATATTTACAAAATGGACATTAAGCAGATGCTTGATTTCCATAAAGAGAAGAAAGCGGCTTTAACCGTTTCTGCATTGCGTATGCCGCTTGCTGAAGCATCTGAATTCGGCGTTATCGAAGTGGATGCTGAAGGCCGTATGATTGGTTTTGAAGAGAAACCGGCTAACCCGAAACCAATTCCAGGTGACCCGGAGTCTGCGCTTGTGTCTATGGGTAACTACGTATTTGAAGCTAACGAGTTGTTCGCAGAACTTGTTGAAGATGCAGATAAAGAAGACTCGACACATGATTTCGGAAAAGACATCATTCCAAACATGGTTCCGCGTGGTGATGTGTTTGTTTATGACTTCAGTACTAACCGTATTACTGGTGAGAAAGAAGAAGTTTATTGGCGCGATGTAGGTACGATTGACGCGTACTGGCAAGCTCATATGGATCTTCTTGAGAAAGATGCGCCATTCTCGCTATACAACCGCAAGTGGCCACTACATACGTACTATCCGCCACTACCGCCGGCTACGTTTACTGATTCGGCAAACGGCCGTGTTCAGATCATCGATAGCTTAGTGTGTAACGGCAGCTACGTACGTGGTTCTCGCATTGAGAAGTGTGTATTGGGTTTCCGCAGTAATATCGCATCAGCGTGTGATATTAGTGAGAGTATCTTACTCGGTGACGTGAAAGTGGGTGAAGGTTGCGTACTTCGTCGTGTCATCGTCGATAAAGATGCAGATATCGCACCTGGAACACAGATTGGCGTAAATCTGAAAGAAGATAAAAAGCATTACCATGTCTCTGACGATGGTGTAGTAGTTATTCCTAAAGGAGCTCGAGTTGGTTACTAAGACTCTCTCGGTACTTTTTGTAGCGTCTGAAGTTGAAGGCTTGATTAAAAGTGGTGGCTTGGCTGATGTAGCCAAGGCACTGCCAAAAGCGTTACAAACACTCGAACAAGATGTTCGAGTGACCATCCCTGCTTATAGAAACATTCCAAACATTGATTCAGCTGAAGTGATTTTGTCGACCGAGCTCGATCATTGGCCTCATACTGCTTATCAAGTCAAAAAGTTGAGTGTCGAAGGTGTTCAAATCTTCGCTATTGAATGTGCCAAGTATTTCGATCGCCCTGAAATGTACGCAGAGAACAATCAAGCGTATGCCGATAACGGAGAGCGCTTCTCGTTCTTCAGTACGGCTTGTTTGGATATGCTTCCTAAGCTCGCGTTCCAACCTGACATCATTCATGCAAATGACTGGCACACAGGTTTTGTGCCTTTCTTGCTTAAATCACGTTATCAACAACACGATTTCTTTGAAAATACGCGCAGTGTTATCTCGATTCACAATGCAGTTTTCAAAGGGGTGTTCGCATACGATGAACTGCAATGTCTGCCAGAGATGCACAGTTACAATGTGCCTGAAGCATCTGTAAGTGACACGCATGTCACCATGCTAAAAGCAGGGGTGATGTGTGCCGATAAGATCAATGCAGTAAGCCCAACGTATGCAGAAGAGCTGAAAACGGAGTTAGGTAGCCATGGCATGGCTGCAGAGTTCCAACATCGTTCGGCCGACTTATTTGGTATTCTCAACGGTTGTGATTATGGAGCTTGGAATCCGGAAACAGACCCTTTCCTTCCTCGTAAATTCAAAGCAACGAAACACAGCATGACTCGTGGGAAATCTGCTTGTAAGCAAAAACTGCAACAAGATGTTGGTTTACCCGTTACCGATTGTGCGGTTTATGGCATGGTTTGCCGTCTGACCAACCAAAAAGGCGTCCATTACTTACTGCCTATCATCGAGCAGTTCTTGAAAAACGAATTGCAGATCGTGATTGTCGGTACTGGTGATCCGGTTTTGGCGAGTCAATTGAAAGAGTTATCAGCACTTCATTCAGACAAGTTCTCATTCGTAGAAGCCTACAATAATGAACTAGCGCATTTGGTTGAAGCGGGCTCTGATTTTTTCTTGATGCCTTCTGAATTTGAGCCTTGTGGCTTGAACCAAATCTACAGCATGGCTTACGGCACTTTGCCTATTGTGCGCTCTGTTGGTGGTTTAAAGGACAGTGTGAATGATTACGATCAGGATCCCGAGATAGCAACAGGCTTTGCTTTTGAAGAGCCAACACCGCAAGCATTGCTAGCGGTATTGCATCGTTCATTACTACTTTATGCTCAAAATCCATCTGAAATTAAGCGCGTTCAACTTTACGCGATGCAACAAGACTTTAGTTGGGAAGATGCGGCACAAGAATATCTTGCGATGTACCATTCTGCATTTTAACTTGTTGACTTAGCTTTAAAATTCAGTTGTTGAATAACAACCGTTCATAATAAAAGAAGGCGCTCTGCTGATAGAGTGCCTTTTTGTTTTCTGGTCAGATCACATCACGTTTCCAAAGACAAAGCTTGCAAACTCATTTTAGTCAGGTAGAAAAGGTGGTCAGGTATTCACATGACTAGTGTTGGGTTTGACACTATTATCACTTAAAATTCTTAATTGCGTGATATCCTTAGTCATCGCCTTGTGATGAGGCTTAGCTCCATAAATAAATTAAGCGATAGGTATGTCTGAGAGTTTATTATTTCATAAAACATTTACTCACCCTACGAGCGATGAGTGGGTTGTATTTGTGCATGGCGCAGGGGGCAGTTCCTCCATTTGGTTTAAGCAGATCAAAGCGTATAAACAGCATTTCAACTTGCTTCTCATTGACTTGAGAGGGCACGGTAAATCAGACAACATACTTAAAGATCTGATTTCGAACCGTTATACGTTCAAATCAGTAACGCTCGATATTCTTAAAGTGTTAGATCATCTAAAAATCCGATCCGCACACTTTGTGGGTATGTCTTTGGGTACAATTATCGTTCGTAACGTGGCCGAACTGGCGGCAAGCAGAGTACGTTCGATGGTGCTTGGTGGTGCTGTCACTAAACTCAACACTCGATCTCAAGTCTTAATCAAATTAGGAAACCTGAGTAAGCACATCATTCCTTATATGTGGCTATACAGCCTTTTTGCTTATGTTGTGATGCCGCAAAAAAGTCAGAAAGAATCACGTCACCTGTTTATCCGCGAAGCGAAAAAGCTGTGCCAAAAAGAGTTCAAGCGCTGGTTTATCCTCACGGCTGATGTGAACCCATTGATGAAATACTTTAAAGACAGGGAGTTGCCGATTCCGACTTTGTATTTGATGGGCGAGCGCGATTACATGTTCATCAAACCCGTTAAAGAAATGGTCGAAGCGCACGAGTCGAGCGAGTTGGTAGAAATTGCCAACTGTGGGCATGTATGTAATGTAGAAAATCCTGAAGAATTCAATCAACAATCAATCGCTTTTATCCAAAAGCAAATTCAGTGATTCTTGGGGTTGGTTATCAGACTCGATGATCCAATAGAATTAAAATAAAAACGGGAAGCTAATTTAGCTTCCCGTTTTTATTTGGAGGAGGTATTTGACCGAATCGTGTCTGTAATAACTGAAACTTTGCTATTCAGGCGAAGCAGCGCCGCACTGCCAACAAGACCCGAATTGTGCTTCATTGATTTCATGACACTCACCACAACGCCACTCTTCATAGATGATCGAATCTTGCTGTTTTTGGTAGTCATTGACGATCGTGCGGGCTTTACTAGCGAGTTCTGGCTCATGTAACCATACGTAAGGGTCTGTATCTTCGGTAAATGGGATTTCACCTTTTAAACCAAACAAACCCTCACCACGGACTTCACACGCAATATTCTCACTTTCTAACAATCCACAGATGATATGAGCTTCTGTCGGATTCGATGCACTGAAGATTTTCATTGAAATAGAACCTTATTTGGCTGTATGCGTTACTTAGTTTCTTAGTTATTTAGTTATTTAGCTATATACGTTACTCAGCGACAGGTGCTGAGCGAAATTTGTTCATCAACCATTTAGCAATAATTGGGAACACACCCAGTAAGGCAAATGACAACAGTACTGAGGGAGACACGATGCCCGAAAGTGAATCAATTTCTGCGAGTTGAGTTCCGGCATTCAAGAAAACGGCGGTACCCGGCAACATACCGATTTGGCTAGTAATATAGTAACGACTCACCGACATCGGTGTTAGACCCATCAATAGATTGATAAGGAAAAATGGGAAAACAGGAATTAGACGTAGCGAGAATAAGTAAAATGCACCGTCTTTCTCAACGCCCTTATTGATGGTGGCTAACTTGTCGCCAAACTTGGTTTGGATCCAGTCACGTAACAAGTAACGGCTACTTAAGAAGGCCAGGGTTGCGCCAATAGCGCTCGCGAAAGACACCAGCAGTAAACTGTTCCAAAACCCAAACAGCGCAGCGCCTAACAGCGTAACAACGGCAGCGCCAGGAATTGAGAAAGCCGTAATCATGACATACGCGACAAAATAGATAGCGGCAGCGGCAATGAAATTGCTCTCGATGTAGTCATTCAAAACAGCTTGCTGGGCTTTTGCATTTTCAAGCGTTAAGTACTGGCCGAAATTGACGCCTAACAAGACGATGGTTATGACCAACACAATACCCAATATCATTTTTTTACTCATTGATACTTCCTCTAAATTTTCAATGCATACCATTAGTTTTTCAATGTATACCACTAGTATAGATAGACAGGCAAAGCATAGAATAACTTTCACCAGATATAAAAAAAGCCGCAAAAATGCGGCTTAGTTATCTATATAGTTTGCACTGACAATGTTAATTGACGTGATTGATAAGCTCTTCACGACGTTGCTGCGGTATAACAGACCAATGTGTACCATTGATCGCGCCTTCTAGCGCCCATAACAGTTCAATACTGACAGAAGACGCATGCGATTCTTTGATGGCGTTAAATGCGTTTACAGAGCCAGATTCATATAAACGTTCTACAGAATCGATCCCTGCCTTTTTCAACATCCGCTCGGTAGCGAGTCGAAGGTTAGGCAGATCTTTGAGTCTAGTTGGTTTAGCAGAAGATTGTTCAGCTTTCTCTTCTTTAGCAAAACCTAGAGACGTAGTCGCAAGCTGCAAGATTTTCTCTTGGTCTTGCCATAAGCCTTCAGGTAAAGCGAAATATTTAGTAACGACAGGAAAACCACGTTTTTTGTAGACGTACGGTTGAAATCCTTGTTGTTCGAATTGTTGTGTTGTGCATTTGTCAGCTCGTATATGCAACTGGTCATTCACAACCAGGGCAAACATAGTGTCATCAGCAAAAAGCCCGAATCCACCAAACATTGAGCGTGACTTAATTTTTCCTAGGGGCTCAAATAATTTCATTGAGTCCTTTAGTATCGGTTTATCCATGTTATTTATCTCGGTGTATTTGAACTACGCCACCAAATAAGCAGGTCCGAGAGATTAGCAAAATGTTGCAATTAAATTGTCAATAGGCTGTAAATTACTAAAGTATTAGCAGTTACTGCATTTTGCCATCGGTAACCCCGCTACCATACCAACGAGTGGTTTAGGCCGGAAGCTTTGCGTCCCACTTTTTCAAGTGGTTTGCCCTGTGCGTGACTGGGTTATTAGAATAAAGTTTTTGTTGAATTAGGCTCACACTTCTTATTTCAAAATGTGATATTGCTTCAATTAATGATCTTTGAATTATGCACTCAAGTGCACTTTGTTTGTTGAGAAAAAAAACGCACCTAAAGGTGCGCTTGATTAAACTAAACTCATTACATCAATTAATTTAACGTTTTAACTGTACTTCGCTCAACAATTTCAGGATGCATTTCGAAGACGCGTTTTTCGTGGTCTTTGTCTTTTATACGCTCTAATAGTATTTCGAATGCATTTTTACCAACACGGCGCTTAGGTTGGTGAACCGTCGTTAACGGTGGAGAGAAGTATTCAGCCAATTCTATGTTGTCGTAACCGATCACTGAGATATCTTCAGGAATACGAATGCCTTTTTCTTGTAATCGGCTCATCAGTCCTAATGCCATCGTGTCGTTAAAACAGAATACTGCGGTAGGGCGATCTTTCATCTCAATGATTTGGTCAGCAGCAATCACAGCTGTGTCACATTCAAAGTTGCCTTCGATGATCATATTTTCATCGGCAGTAATCTTCGCTTCATTGAGTGCGCGCTTGTAACCTGAGATGCGTTCAACACACGCTGCTTTGTCTAAGTGGCCACTTAAACATGCAATCTTGGAGTGACCGCGCTCAATGAGGTATTTGGTTGCTAGGTAGCCACCTTCTTCAGAGTTATCGATGATCTTATCAGCCTGAGAGCTTTCAGGGCCCCAGTCCATGATAACTTTAGGGATGTCTGCGTGACGGTCTAACATCTCTCTTAGTTCTTCAGTCAGGTCAGAACACATAACTAAGATGCCATCTACACGTTTCTCTGCAAGCATTCGAATGTAGTCACGTTGCTTTTCGTAGATACCGCCCGTATTACATAGGATCAAAGTGTAACCTTGACGGTAGCAGTAGCTCTCAACACCATCGATAACTTCAGAGAAGAATAGGTTAGTTGATTGAGTCACTAGCATACCGATGGTGCGGGTTGTATTGCACTTCAAACTACGAGCAACGGCACTTGGCGCATAGTTCAGTTCGTCTACGGCTTTGTTTACTTTTTCTTGAGTCGCTTCAGCAACAAAGCGAGTTTTGTTGATTACGTGAGAAACGGTTGTTGTTGATACGCCGGCTAAGCGTGCGACATCTTTTATAGTGGCCATGTTTTTATCCTATTAGAAGCTACTTTCCCAAAGTACGGAATGAAGTAGCCGTTAAGCTACCTAACTAAGAGCTTAAATTTGTAGGGCTCTTTGGGTACTAAAGTGCTAAAAAACAAAAAACCGCTATTGAGCGGCTTGTCTTAACACCGAAATGCTCTGAACTTCAATAAGTGTAGCATTTCGTGAATGTTTCATATTTTATCGTTTGCGGTCACAATTTTAGACTGACTAGAAATTACTCGCAATAAAATTCACCCAGAAATCCGGGTGAATGGTCACAATTCTATTGAATTTATTTATCGAGTCGTCAAAAAAAGCTTATTCGCCAGCTAGGTATTGAGTGTCTAATTTGCAGAATGCCAATAGCAGGGATGAGACTGAAGCGTAGAAACCGAATGTGTCAATGTCATGACATTTAACGTTGAACTTTGGTACCCAAGTAAGCAGTTGCTGTTCGATAAATTGCTGTTGAACAGCGAAGGATTTCTCTAGTTCTTCTTCAAGTTCAGTTTCGTTCGAACGAATGATTAGATTACCTAGGAAATCGAGTTCGATAGCAATGTGGTCAGCTGGCTCTTTTAGGTCTTGGTTAACCACCAAGTTGTGTTTAGCCATGATCTCTTCCATATCTTTTGCTGGCTTATCGTTCAAAAGGCCAGTCTGGCCGATATACATAGAAGCGTAAGGAAGTGCGCCATGTTTATCAGTCTTTAAGAATAAGTCACAGAAGTCAGCAGACAATTCTAATTGAGCATCTTCACGTGTTTGTAGACGGTTTAGCGCATCCACTAAGCTATCAATCGCCGGCTTTAGTGTTTCATTTTCACCTAAACCAGTTAGGAAAGAACGAATTTCAACAGAGTGGTAGTGATCGAGTTCTTCTTGAGTGAGCTCTTTAGCGAACAAGCTTGATAGCCACCAGTATATTTCTGATCGTTGTTCGTTGAATGCTTTCGTATCTTTCATTTCTTAGATCCTGATTTAGTCTTGTGGTGTGTGTATACCTAGCATCGTCGAGTGATTTATGTATAGGCACACCAAGGCTGAATAACAAGGTTATTTGCGAAACGCAAAGTTACTCGTTAGTAGTAATGCCTATATTGAATTGCGATGGGCGACAAATAGCAAGGTTTAAGATTGTCTTGTATCAAAAAAAAATCATGTTTCTGGCTTTTATCTTCTGTAGTACTAGAATTGTTACGAGTTATGAATAGAATGGTCACTGAAACTATTAAATAAGAAAAGTGGTGTAGATGAGCTATCACGTATTAGTCGTAGAAGATGATGTGGTAACCCGAAGTAAACTGGTTGGATATTTCCAGAATGAAGGTTACACAGTGAGCGAAGCTGAAAGCGGGGCTCAAATGAGAAAAATGTTAGAAGAAAATAACGTTGACCTCATTATGTTAGACATCAACTTGCCAGGCGAAGATGGATTGATGCTAACTCGCGAATTACGCAGTCAATCAGACATTGGAATAATTTTAGTTACTGGACGCACGGATAGCATTGACAAGATCGTTGGCCTTGAAATGGGCGCAGACGATTACGTTACTAAACCCTTCGAACTTCGCGAGTTGTTGGTTCGAGTTAAAAACCTCTTGTGGCGTATTTCGGCTGCTCGTAAAACTGCAGCGGTTGCGGTAGAACAAACAGAAGACGAATCTGTGGTTCGTTTTGGTGAATGGACGTTTGATATACCTCGCCGTGCGCTAAGCAAGAACAGCGAGCCGGTGAAATTGACCAAAGCTGAATATGAACTATTGGTTGCACTCTCTTCTTACCCTAACCAAGTATTAAGCCGTGAACGTATTTTGAATATGATCAGCCATCGAGTAGACGCGCCGAATGACCGCACTATCGACGTGTTAATCCGTCGTATGCGTGCAAAAATGGAGTTTGACCCTAAGAATCCACAAATTTTTGTGACGGTTCACGGTGAAGGTTACATGTTTGCTGGTGACTAATTTCCCGTGGAAAGCTGATTTCAGTAACGATACTTGAACGTAAAAAAACCGAGACATCAATGATGCCTCGGTTTTTTTGTTACTGAACTTTTTAATTGTTTACCGTCGGAGTACTGCTCTCGACAGGGTCATTACTTGTGTCTAGCCAATCTCGCAAGCTTTGCCAAACTAATCCCATCGTCTCATGCCAATAGCGCTCAGTCTGCTCGAGATAGATAGCCTTAGGCATATACTTATTCCATGGTTCAACAATCCCTTCTTGTGCAAGGTAGTTGGTTGGAGCTGGTAATGGTTTCATGCCCGCGGCATTGAATTCATTAAGTGCGCGAGTCATATGGCTAGCTGATGTCACGAGCACCATTTTCTTATTCTTAACGAATGCAGCGGCTTGGCGAGCTTCTTCCCACGTATCTTTCGCTGTTTCAAGCAGAATGATATCGGGTTTTGCCACGCCGAGTGCTAGCGCTACTTTAGCCATCATTTTGGCGTTGCTCACCTCAGTGCCTGCGCCATAACCAGACAAAATGAGTTTAGCTCCAGGGTAAAGACGTAAGATACGAATCCCTTCACTTAAGCGCATCAGACCGGTGCGGCTAAGTTCTGATGTTGGTGGGATTTGGTCATCAACAACGTGACCACTTCCAAGAACCATAATGTAATCGACGGTATCATCGATAGGTAAAAAAGCGGTGTGTTGCCTTTCCATTGGCATTAAAAGTTGACTAGAAACAGGCTGGAAAGCGATTAGGAAAATACCACAGAGGGCTGAAAGGGTAATTAGGCAACCTGTCTTCCTTTTTGCAGTAAACATCACTAGGGCTAAACCCAGAAAAGCGAGAATTAACATTGCTGGCAGTGGCATCAGTAACGAAGACACTACTTTTTTCAGCTCAAACATATCCGAATAGTCCGAAAAAACATCACTTAGTAGTAAAAAGAGACATCGCCTCTTTATTCCTGAAATTCCTGTGACAGAATAGCAGGCACGATAGGACATAATAACTCAAGTAGCCGTGACTGAAGACCGTAATTTCGACGATATTGCCCACAAATTTGCAAAAAACATATACGGCTCTGACAAAGGAGAGATCCGTCAGTGCATCGTATGGGAAGATTTAGAACAAGCTTTGAGCAAGTTTGATCAATCCGCTTCGCCGCTGCATGTCCTTGATGCAGGCGGTGGACTTGCACAGATGTCACAAAAAATTGCGACACTAGGCCACAACGTTTCTCTGTGCGACCTCTCCTCTGAAATGTTGAAGCTCGCAGAAGAAAGTATCAGCGAAGCGGGTTTGCTCGAGCAATATCGATTTATTCATTCTCCGGTACAAAAAGTGGCAGAGCATCTCGAAGAGAAAGTCGATTTTGTGATGTTTCATGCCGTAATGGAATGGCTAGCAGACCCCAAACAGGCACTTGATTTATTGTTGGAACAAGTAAAACCCGGTGGTATTGCCTCGATAATGTTTTACAACCACCATGGTTTAGTCCTGAAAAATGTGATTTGTGGCAACATTCCTCATGTATTGAATGGGATGCCACATCGAAAAAGGTTTAAGCTGCAACCACAAAAAGGCTTGAAGCCTGAAGAGGTTTATCAATGGATAGAAGACGCTGGTCTAGATATCTGTGGTAAATCAGGCATTCGCTCTTTCAGTGACTACATAGGTAATATGGAGTACATGGGTGATTACCAATTTGAAGATGTGTTGGAACTAGAGAAACAGCTATGTCGCCAAGAGCCATATCTGTCGCTAGGCCGTTATATTCACGTTTGGGCTCAAAAACCTGCGCAATAACAGCGGTGAATGTGGTAAAAGAAGCCACAACATGCGCTATGCCATCGTAAGAAGCCGCGTCATAAAGAAATAGGCGTCATATCTAATACGTTCGATATGACGAACAACAGTAACAGGAACCACAATGAGTGAAATGACTCAAACTGCCGAAGAGCAGCCAATTGATGAGTTGGTGGGCTGGGTCAAGCAGCATGATTTTTCATTAAACTTGCCACCAGAGCGCTTAGCATTTTTGATTGCTATCGCCGTATTAAGCAATGAAAGGTTCGATGAAGAGTTGGGCGAGGGTGAACTGCACGATGCATTCACTATTGTCACTCGACTGTTTGAAGATACTGGCGAAGCGTCTGCGTTTCGTGCCAACAACGCTATCAATGAGTTGGTTAAACAGAAGTTGATCAGCCGCTTTACCAGCGAAATCACAGATGGTGCAAGCATTTATCGCTTATCGCCATTGGCGATTGGTATCTCAGATTATTACTTACGTCACCGCCAGTTTTCTAAATTAAAACTGTCTATCCAGCTTTCTATGGTTGCCGATGAGATGGCAAAAGCCATTGAAGCCGCCCAGAAAGGTGGAACTCCGGGACATTGGAGAAGGAATGTGTACGGCGTGCTCAAGTATTCTGTTGGCGAAATTTTTGATCAGATCGATCTCAACCAGCGGGTTATGGATGAACAGCAACAAACCGTCAAGCAGCAAATTGCGGATCTGTTAAATAAAGATTGGCGAGAAGCAATCAACAACTGTGAGTCTTTGCTATCAGAAACCTCAGCCACGCTAAAAGAGTTGCAAGACACCTTGCAAGCGGCGGGTGATGAACTGCAAACCCAGATTCTTGATATTCAAGAAATTGTTTATGGTGACGATGAGCTCGAGTTCGTTGGCGAAACCCTATTTGGTTTGCAAATGAAGCTAGACCGAATCACCAGTTGGGGCCAACAAGCGATTGATTTGTGGATCGGCTACGATCGCCACGTGCATAAATTTATCCGTACCGCGATCGATATGGATAAAAACCGTGCCTTTAGCCAACGCTTGCGTCAGTCAGTCACTGACTACTTTGATGCGCCTTGGTTATTGACCTACGCAGACGCAGAAAAACTCACGGATCTTCGCGATGAAGCACTTGTGCTCCGTGATGACGAAGTGATGGGGCAAGCCCCAATCGACGTAGAATACGAAGAATTTGAGCAAGTGAACGATCTACTTTCAGAACGAATCGCAGATATGTTGAAAGCTCACAAACAGCAAGGTGCGCCAATTGATCTTGGCCTTGTGCTGCGTGATTACCTCGCAGCGCACCCTCGCACACACCATTTTGATTTAGCCAGAATTGTTGTCGACCAAGCCGTTCGCTTAGGTTACTCAGAGTCTGACTATCAGGCTATTCAGCCAGATTGGCAGGCAATCAACGATTTCGGTGCAAAGGTACAAGCAAATGTCATTAACAAGTACTGATGATTACATGCCAGAGAAACTGGTAAAAGCGATAGCGAACCCATTGTTTCCTGCGCTAGATAGCATGTTGCGTTCAGGCAAGCATGTTTCAACAGAAGACCTCGATAACCATGCGTTACTTTCTGATTTTGAAGTTGAGCTTCAGCATTTTTACCAACGCTACAATACGGAACTGGTAAAAGCACCTGAAGGTTTCTTTTACTTGCGTCCGCGTTCTACGTCTTTAATTAGCCGTAGTGTGTTGTCTGAGCTCGACATGCTGGTTGGCAAAGTATTGTGTTTCTTATACCTAAGCCCAGAGCGTTTGGCTCATGAAGGCATCTTCACCAATCAAGAGTTATTTGATGAACTGATGTCGTTAGCGGATGAGAAAAAACTCATGAAGCTAGCAACCAACCGTGCGTCTGGTTCTGACTTAGACAAAGAAAAGCTGTTTGAAAAAGTACGTACTTCTTTACGCCGTTTACGTCGTATCGGCATGCTGATCGTGATTGGTGAAACAGGTAAATTCCGTATCAGCGAAGCGGTGTTCCGTTTTGGTGCGGACGTTCGTGTTGGCGATGATATGAAAGAAGCACAATTACGTCTTATTCGTGATGGCGAAGCTGTTGTCCATACTCAAGAGCCTAACCAAGGTAGCTTGTTGAATGAAGAACAAGCAGAAGCCGTATCAGAAATAGATTTAGACGTAGACGAAAACGGTCAACAAGACATTTTTAACGATCAAGCTGACTTTGACCTTGAGTCAAACGACAGCGAACAAACAAAAGTAGAAGGTGAAGCATGATTGAAAGAGGTAAATATCAATCATTAACCATGGTCAACTGGAACGGCTTCTTCGCGCGTACTTTTGATATTGATGGATTGGTTACAACGCTTTCTGGCGGTAACGGTGCAGGTAAGTCGACCACAATGGCGGCATTCATTACAGCACTTATCCCTGACCAAAGCCTTCTGCATTTCCGTAACACTACGGAAGCGGGTAGCTCACAGTCATCTCGTGATAAAGGTCTCTACGGTAAGCTTCAGCCAGGCGCATGTTATGCCGCGCTAGATGTTGTGAACTCTCGTAATCAACGCCTATTGTTTGCAGTAAAACTGCAGCAAGTTGCGGGTCGTGATAAGAAGGTCGACATCAAACCGTTTGTAATCCAAGGCCTTCCAAGCCATGTGAAGCCAACGGATGTATTGATTCAGAACGTTTCAGACAGCCACGCTCGTGTGTGTCAACTGAACGACGTGAAAGCAGCGGTAGCGCAATATGAAGGGGCGCACTTTAAAGCCTTCTCTTCGATTGTTGATTACCACTCACAGATGTTTGAGTACGGTGTTGTTCCTAAGAAACTGCGTAACAGCAGCGACCGTTCTAAGTTCTACCGTTTGATTGAAGCATCACTTTACGGCGGTATCTCAAGTGCGATTACACGTTCTCTGCGTGATTACCTTCTGCCGCAAAATGGCGGTGTGAAGAAAGCATTCCAAGATATGGAATCAGCACTGCGTGAAAACCGCATGACGCTAGAAGCGATCAAAACGACTCAGTCGGATCGTGACCTGTTCAAGCACTTGATCACTGAATCTACGAACTACGTGGCAGCAGATTACATGCGCCATGCCAACGATCGTCGTAACAAGCTTGATCAAACCATGAAGTTTCGTGGTGAACTGTTTGGTTCTCGCGAGACCTTGCTTGATCAAAACAACTTGTTGAACCGCGTTCAAGAAGAGCTTGAGTTGTTGGTCGATCAAGAATCGGCACTAGAGCAAGACTATCAAGCGGCGTCGGATCATCTTCAATTGGTTCAAACAGCACTTCGTCAGCAAGAGAAAATCGCTCGTTACAGCGAAGATCTGGAAGAGCTTAATGAGCGTCTAGAAGAGCAGATTATGGTGGTTGAAGAAGCTCAAGAGCGAGTACTTCTTGCAGAAGAGCAGGCAACCATTACTGAAGAAGAAGTGGATAGCCTGAAAACTCAGCTTGCTGACTACCAACAAGCGTTGGATGTTCAGCAGACTCGTGCGCTTCAATACCAGCAAGCGGTTCAAGCATTAGAGAAAACTAAGCAGCTACTTGGTGATGAATCTATTACTGCAGAAAGCGCATTAACTTTGGTTTCTGAGCTAAAAGCACAAGAAGAATCAAGCACTCAAACGTTACTGTCGACTAAGCACAAACTAGACATGTCTTCTGCTGCGTCTGCGCAGTTCGACAAAGCACTCGCTCTTGTTAAAAGCATCGTTGGTGACGTTGAGCGTAAAGAAGCGTCTAACAGTGCTAAGCAAGCGTTAGAAAAAGGCCGTAACGCAAAACACGTTGTTGAAAACGAACAACAGTGGCGTGCTCAGCACCGTGACATGGCTCGTGATGTGGCGCAGCAGCGTCAAGCAAAAGAGCTTGCGACTGAATACCAAAAGCAACACAACATCTCACTGACTGACGAAGCGGTTTTCGATGAAGAACGTGAACGCCATGCAATGCAGATCGAGTCTCTTGAGTACGCTCAAGAAGAGCTGCGTGAAGCGAAGAGTGAGCAACGTCGTGTGCAACAAAACCACGACCAAGAGATTCAAAAACTTGAATCTATTGCCCCAGCGTGGATCACGGCGAACGACGCACTTGAAGCCCTAAGAGATCAAACAGAAGCTGAGCTAGAAGATAGCCAAGCAGTAATGACTCAGATGCAGCAAGTGCTTGAAGATGAGAAATCTCAAGCGGTTGCTAAAGATCAATTAGCGACTCGTCGTGCGCAACTTGAACAAGAGATTGAACGCTTAGCTTCTCCGGGTGGCTCTAACGATCCTCGCTTGAAAGGCCTAGCGGATACCCTTGGTGGTGTGCTGCTTTCTGAGATCTATGACGACATTACCATTGGTGATGCACCGTATTTCAGTGCGATGTATGGCCCAGCTCGTCACGCGATTGTTGTGTCTGATCTTGATGGTATTAAAGAGAAGCTGGTGGATCTTGAAGATTGCCCAGACGACCTTTACATCCTTGAAGGCGATGTCGATGCATTTGATGACAGCTCATTCAATGCTGACGAACTAGAAGGCGCGGTATGCGTTCAGCTGAATGATCGCCAAATGCGTTACTCTCGTTTCCCTGAGATCCCACTGTTTGGTCGCGCTGCTCGTGAGCAACGATTAGAGAAATTACGCGAAGAGCGTGATGTTGTTGTGGAAAACCACGCGAAAGCGGCGTTTGATGCACAAAAGCTGAATCGCCTATACCAAGCTTTCAATAGCTTTGTTGCTAAGCACCTACACGTTGCGTTTAACGCTGACCCTGAACAGGCACTAGTGTCTATTCGTGACAAGCGTAACCAGATTGTACGTTCTTTGGCTGAATTAAATTCTAAAGAGCAACAGCAACGTAGTCAGCTACAACAGAGTAAACAAGCGTTGGGTGCGCTAGACAAATTAGCACCAATGGTTCGTATTTTAGAAGACGAAACATTGGCTGAACGCCTCGCTGAATTAGAAGCGCAACTAGAGCGCTTGAGCGAAGCTAAGTCGTACTTGAACAACCATGGCAAAGCACTTGCTTCGTTAGAGCAGATTGTTTCTGCACTAGACGCAGACCCTGAACAGTTCGAGACACTAGAAGCACAATACCAACAAGCCGACCAAGCTCTACAAAGCCTGAAAGGTAAAGTGTTTGCTCTGTCTGACTTGATTGAACGTCGTCACTACTTTGCCTATGCGGATTCTGTTGATCTTCTAAACAAGAGCAGCGAACTGAGCGAACAACTGAAAGCGAAGTTGGTTCAAGCAGAACAAGCACGAGCTAAAGGCCGCGATGGCTTGAAGCAAGCTCGCGAACAGATGAACCAGTACAACCAAGTATTGGCAGCACTGAAGAGCTCGCACCAAGCGAAGCAAGAGACGGTTCAAGAGTTCAAGCAAGAGCTACAAGAGTTCGGTGTTAACGCTGATGAAGGTGCTGAAGAGCGCGCGGTTCGTCGTCGTGACGAGCTTCAAGAGCGTTTGCATACTTCTCGTAGCCGTAAGAGTGAATACGAACGCACGATTACCTCAACTGAACTTGAGATGAAAGCGCTGGCTAAGCGTCTTAAGAAAGTTCAGAAAGAGTACACCGAGCTTCGTACCTTCGTTGTTGCAGCAAAAGCCGGCTGGTGTTCAGTACTTCGCTTAGCTCGTGAAAATGATGTTGAACGTCGTCTCCATAAGCGTGAACTGGCTTATTTAACGGCGGGCGAACTTCGCTCTATGTCGGATAAATCACTGGGTGCGCTACGTCTGGCTGTAGCCGACAATGACGACCTGCGTGATTCGCTGCGTCTCTCTGAAGACAACGCACATCCAGAGCGTAAGGTTCTGTTTTACATTGCGGTTTACCAACACCTTCGAGAGCGCATTCGTCAAGACATCATTCATACCGATGATCCGGTTGAAGCAATCGAAGAGATGGAAGTAGAGCTAGCTCGACTAACAGAAGAACTGACGCAGCGTGAAAACCGCTTAGCGATCAGCTCTGAGTCGGTAGCAAGTATCATAAAGAAAACGATTCAGCGCGAGCAGAACCGTATTCGTATGCTCAACCAAGGTCTGTCGAATATCTATTTTGGTCAGGTTAAGGGCGTGCGTCTGAACGTTAAGATCCGTGAAAGCCACGAGATTTTGCTATCAGGCTTAGCGACTCAACAAGAGCAACACAAAGACTTGTTTGAATCAACGCGCTTTACCTTCTCAGAAGCAATGGCGAAGTTGTTCCAACGTGTCAATCCGCATATCGATATGGGTCAACGTTCTCCACAAGTTCTTGGTGAAGAGTTACTGGATTACCGTAACTATCTAGAGTTAAGTGTTGAAGTTAACCGTGGTTCAGACGGTTGGTTACAAGCGGAATCGGGTGCATTGTCTACGGGTGAGGCGATCGGTACGGGTCAGTCAATCCTATTGATGGTTATTCAGAGCTGGGAAGAAGAGTCACGTCGACTTCGTAGTAAAGACATCGTTCCATGTCGTTTGTTGTTCCTTGATGAAGCCGCTCGTCTGGATTCTAAGTCGATCTCTACGCTGTTTGAACTGTGTGACCGTTTAGGTATGCAACTCCTGATTGCTGCGCCAGAGAACATTAGCCCAGAGAAAGGTACAACCTACAAACTGGTTCGTAAGGTTTTCAAAGATCACGAACACGTACACGTTGTTGGTCTGCGTGGTTTTGCTCAAAATAAACCGGTATCTCCTGTTCAAGAGCTTATCGAACTACCTTAGAAGCGTAATCTATCTACCGTAAATTAATGGCCTCGAAGTATACACTTCGGGGCTTTTTTTGTTTGGCAGCTTCACGGGTCTCGTATTCTTTTGGTGAGGGTGAGGGTGAGGGTGAGGGTGAGGGTGAGGGTGAGGGTGAGGGTGGTATTCCTGAGCTATTTATAATGACTGACTGTGATTGGCATGACTCAGCCTGAACTTATTACCATATAAAAAACCGCCTTCTCAGAAGAGAAGGCGGTTTTAATTACGTTATCTTTTTTTAAGCCGAAGATTTTGATACTTAGGCTTTAACGTATAGGTTGTCGGTACGTTTAGCTTATCTAAGATTAGATCTTAAACATCTTTATCGTTTGATGCAGTTCGTCCGAAACATTATTAACATTTTGCGCTGTTTGAACATTTTGCTGGACGTCATCGACAGTCGCTCGCGCCAAATCATTTACATTCACTACATTTTCGTTGATTTCAACGGCTACTTGCGATTGTTCTTCCGCTGCCGCTGCAATCTGGTTGTTCATGTCTTGAATTGTCCCAATCTCATGCTGAATAGTATTCAGCATTTGACTCGCTTGATCTGACTTTTCACGAGTTACTTTAGCTGTTTCTGCATTTTCAACCATAAGCTCAACAGATTGTTTTGCTTGAGTTTGAAGTGATGAAATCATGGTTTGTATTTCGTTCGTGCTTTCTTGTGTCTTGTTAGCGAGGTTACGCACCTCGTCAGCCACGACGGCGAAGCCGCGACCTTGCTCACCCGCTCGAGCTGCTTCAATTGCTGCGTTTAGTGCCAGCAAGTTTGTTTGCTCAGCAATACCTCGGATAACATCAAGTATGCTACCTACATTTTGAGTTTCTTTTTCTACACCAAGAATCGAATCTTGAACCTGCTCAATATTCGTTACAAGTAAGCTGATTTGCTGGTTCATGTCACCCACAGTCTCAAGACCTGACTGAGATGAAAGGCTTGCCTCATTGGATGATGATGATGCCTGCATCGCATTTTGAGCCACTTCCGCAACAGTCGCGGTCATCTGATTCATCGCGGTTGCAACTTGCTCTAGCTGCATCATTTGTTCTTCTGATGAGGTGCTTAACTGATTTGAAGAGGTCTCAAGAGATGAAGATTGTGATGAGAGAGAGTTTGAAGACTGCTCAATATTGCCAATAATGCCTTGGAGGTTACCTGCCATTTCAAGAGTTGAACGATAGATCCCTGTTTCGTCACCATTTAATTTAGGGATATTGGTCAGGTCTCCTGCCGAGATTCGACTCACAAGAGCTTCGATGTATTGTGGCTCTCCGCCAATAGGACGATACATTAATCGGGTGACTAATAAGAATGTTATTCCGGTTGCCATAACCGCGAAAATTAGACCAACTACAGTATTTATTTTCACCATCGCATTTGAAGGCGCTTCAATGTCGTCCCAACTTGCCCAAGCCCAGGTATTCCAACCTAATGACTCAATTTGAGACGAAACGACATAAAAGTCGCCTTTATCTGGAACATTGTAAGAGTGCTCACTGGTCATCTTACTACCGTGTTCACGGTATGATGGTCGAAGATCGTAGATATTTTTACCAATAAAATCTTCATAGCTAGCGGCAACAAGGAAACCATCTTGGCGAGAGACAAATAAGTTTGGCTCTTCAGATAGCTCGTTTATATAGTCTGTAATATCACTCATTTTAAGACTAAGGCCAATCACTGCTTTCGTTTCGCCCCTGGCTTTAAATGGAATAACAACTGACATAGTTAAATGCCCTGTTGTTGCTAGGTAAGGGTTAGTTACTGATCGTTTTGCACCTGAAAACCCAAGGTTGAACCATTCGCGTTGTTTTTGCTTAGCATTAAAGTTAGGAATGATACCTTGATTTTTAACGTCGTAAGTTTTGCCATCAGGAAGACCGATGTAAATATTAAGAACACCAAGAGATTCTTTACTGTTCGTCATCATTTTCAACAGCATCGGGTTGATCATGATGTTACCGGATCTATCAGTATGGATACTGGTTGAAATGCTTTCCAAAGCGCCGAAATACGCTTCCATTTTCCCTTCTACAGCTTTGGCTACAAGAAACGATTTCGTAGACAAGTTATGACGGTAGTCATCCGTGGTTGCAGACTTAAATTCGAAATATCCTATCGTAGATATAACTAAAATCGTTAAACAGATTAGGCCGCTAATTGTTAGCATAATCTTATTTTTGACGGTCATCAGAGCATTTCCTTAACAGTTGTTGCTTATTTTATTGACTAAATTATCCGTATGCTAACATAGGGTTACAATTTATTTGTTGGTCGTTTTGTAAGGGAAAGTCGTTACAAATAAGCTGTGTGAATACTTATGCGTGGGATTTACAGTGAATAGAGTATCTACACAAATTTGATGGGTTTTAATTGATTTTGATGGTGCGTATTTTTCTACTTCCTAGGTGGAATTAGCACAAATAAGTACCTTTTAATCTATTTTTGGCGTGAATATTTTGCTGAAGTAAGCGTATAGAAAGGATTGGGATGTAAGGGGAGATAACCCCAAACACCCCAAATTTTGGCCTAAAATTTGAGTGACAAAATTTTGACTAGTTGTGACCGAACTGTTTTGCAGCGTAAGCAACACGCTCCGCAGGTTTTGGATATTCAGCAGGCGTGCCAAGGTTTTCGATATGATGCAGTCTAGGAAGTAGCCCCGCGCCGTTCGCGATTTGGATAGCTAAACCAGGGCGTGCATTAAGTTCTAGTACCATTGGGCCTTCTTCTTGGTCTAATACCATGTCAGTACCCATATAGCCTAAGCCTGTCATTTCCCATGCACTCGACGCTAGAGTTAGCAGCTTTTCCCAGTGAGGAACTTGTAATAACGCGAGTTCTTTACCTGTATCTGGATGGTGTGTAACTGGTTGGTCGAACTGAACCGCTCGAACCGCTTTACCTGTCGCAATGTCTATACCCACACCAACAGCACCTTGGTGTAAGTTAGCTTTACCATCTGAATCTGAAGTAGACAGACGCATCATCGCCATAACAGGGTAGCCTTTGAATACGATGATTCGTACGTCTGGCACACCCTCGTAGCTGAAGCCCTCAAAACACTCGTCAAACTTGATAAGGTTTTCAACCACGGCTACATCGTTCTTGCCACCCAGAGAGAAAAGACCCGCGAGCGCGTTACTGATATGACGCTCCACGTCTTCTTCATTGATAGTAGAACCTGATGGTTTGGTGTAAACCCCATCTTTATGAGAGATCACAACAAGGATGCCTTTACCACCACTGCCTTGAGCGGGCTTGATTACAAAACCCGGCCACTCTTTAACCATCTTGTGGATTGTTTTTACTTCAGCTTGATGACCAATAACGCCAATAAGCTTTGGCACGGTGGCACCAGCCTGTTCAGCAATGATTTTAGTCTTAAGCTTGTCATCAACGAGTGGGTACTTGGAACGATCATTGTAGCGGCCAATATAACTATGGTTACGCTTGTTCATTCCCATTATGCCTTTGTCTTTCAACTTAAACGGTGAAGTAAATTGATCAAACATAACTTAGTCCTCCGCTAGCGGTTTAAAGCGACGAAGCTCGGTTAGACGGTAGCCTGTGTAGTTACCTAGTAACAAGATGGTCGCTAGAATAACAAGCTGTAAACCAATAAAGTTAAACGTTAAGTGCTGAATGAACGGGTTAGTCATGCCTAAGTAAACAAGCACCGCGGTAAATAGAGAGCCGCCACCTTGAAGTACAACTTCTTTCGCGCCTTCTTCTTCCCAAAGGATAGACATACGTTCGATAGTCCAAGACAAGATAATCATTGGGAAGAACGTAATTGATAGGCCTTCTGTAAGTCCGATTTTAAATGCGACTACAGTAAATATCGAAATAATCATAATTACTGTAATAATTACAGCGGATATCCTGGCCACGAGCAATAGGTTGAGTTTGGATAAGTAACTTCGAATTACAAGACCGGTACCGACAATCAGTAGGAAGCCAACAATACCGGTAACCAACTGTGTTTGAACGAATGCCACGGCAATCAGAACGGGCATGAACGTACCAGAAGTCTTAAGACCTATGATGACACGTAGGAACACAACAATCAGAGCACCGATAGGAATCAGCATGATGGTTTTAAACATCGCTTGCTCTTCTAGCGGCAGACTATGAATGGAAAGGTTTAACAGTTGATCCGCTGATACTTTACTGTTGGTTGCTTCAGTTGGAGTAACTTCCTGAGCAATCATAGAGAAGTGAACTTTACTGTTCTGACCGCCAACCACGTCTAATAGAGATACATTTGATTCATCCCAAATTAGCAGGTTTGGTTGAACTTGCTGCTCGCTAGATTCAGGAGAGAATAGAACCCACTGGTTATTATCCCAAATTTGGTTCATGTGTTGGATTGATTGGCGACGACGTCCGTCTTCCAGTTCAATAACACCGACGACTTTGTTGTGGATTTTAGCGGCAGAAAGTAGCTTGTGTGTCGCTTCCACTTTGGTCATATTATTCAGAATCAGCGCTGAGTTTTGGCTGTCTGGATCGTTAAGCGTTTTGATTAACTCACGAGTAAAGGTGATGTTGTCTGCTGAGCGCTTGGTTGCTCTGTCAATCAAAGCAAGGGCCGCGGCTTCTTCAGGGCCATCAAAGCTTGGTTGAGCCACATCACCTTCTGGAGGTGTTGAGGTAACGTTCGCTTGGCTATCGACTAAGAACTGTGTCTTGTAGTAGATAGTCTGCGGACCATCGGCGTGACGAATTGACCACTCAGCACGGCGACCTGAATCTGTATTCAAGTATGAAATGCCGTAGCCTGGTGATGAAGCTGACTCGCCGATAAGTGTAAAGTTAGACTGTGTGTGAGGTGCGGCTAGTGAAACTTTTGCTTCTTTGCCCACTGCATTGAATTCGATACGAGCTTCAATGTCCCAAACCTGATTAGTTTCGCCTGGAGTCCAGGGTACACCGTAGGTTGTATGTCTGAACATACTCAGAGTTATACCTGCCACGATGAGCAGGAATATAGAAATATAAAATGGAATTCTTGACGTCATAGCTTACCCTACTATTGTTATTTAACTTCCGTTTGTACGTACTTTTTACTTACATCTACTAGCGCTATGTCTTTGATAAATTCGCGCCCTAGTAATACAGGGTGACTCATTTGAGAGCGATCCGCCAATGTAAATTGCGCTTTTTCATGGATTTTTCCGACTTTTACCCATAATTCGATCACAGCTCGACGTTCTGTCTGATCATTGGTTGACTGACGGATTTTCACATAACGTACAACGGGCGCTTCGATCCATTTTTGGTCTTCTTTTGCTTGTGCTTTATCTGCCAAATGGAACTTAACCCAATCTTTACCGTTGCGTTCGAATTCTTTGATATCGACAGCATTTAAAGAAGAGGTGGTTGCGCCAGTATCAACACGAGCATCGAAGCTTTGTTTGATAGAGTCGATCGATACTTTTTCAATACCGCCTAGAATAGTCGGCTGTGATGTAGGAGCGGTAGGTGCAGCTGCAACGGCAACAGGCTCGGCTTCTTTTAGCTCTTCAATGACCCTGTGTTCCATACTGGTCAGGTGAACATCTAATTGACTAGAAAGAGTGGTAATTTCGTCTTCCAAGCTTTCAATATAATCACTTTGATTACTTAGCTGCAGTTCAAGATTTTGAACCTTGTTTGCGATGTTTGTCTCTAAGCGGGAAATAGCGTCGAGAGTTTCTTGATGGTAGGTAGCGCCGCTCGTGAGGGTGCAACCAGAGAGCAAACCAACCGCCACGATAGGCGATAATCGCTTAAACATATAAAAACCTTTGGAAATTAGAGAATAGTTCAGACTATTTAGAAGTTTATCCCACAAAAAAGGATGCGTGAAGCATCCTATTGTAAGAGTCTGGTCATATTGAATCGCAATGTGAGCGCTACGAAAATTATTGTCACTTAAGGGCGCTCACTTATTAAACATGAGCGCAACTTTTGTACAATTAGTTCTCTTTTTTATCAAAATTCCCACATATAAATAACGATGGCTGTATGACGACAGAGCTTATGGTTTTGTGTAACAGAGCTTAAGGTTTTGTCGCTACTAGAATCGCACGCCTTGGTGCAGGGTGACCTTCTACGGTTTTACTTGGATCATTAGGATCTAAGTAATCCGGTAAAGAGTTGTGTGTCATCCACTCTGTTGTGCGTTGTTCGCTAATCGTTGTGACATTTTCATCAACGATACGCACGTCTTCAAAGCCTACCTGTTCAAGCCAGCGTTTCAGTGCGCGTGCAGATGGGAAGAAGTACACGTTTCTCATTTGCGCGTAGCGATCCACAGGCACAAGAACAGTGTTTTCGTCACCTTCAATCACTAACGTTTCAAGTACCAGTTCGCCACCAGATACCAATTGGTCTTTTAGTTGAATCAAATGATCAAGTGGTGAACGGCGGTGGTAAAGCACGCCCATGCTGAATACAGTGTCGTAAGCTTCCAGTTTTGGCAGTTGCTCAATACCTAGAGGTAATAGGTGAGCACGTTGGTCGTCGCCCATCAATTTACGAATGGCTTCAAACTGAACCAAGAATAAGTGAGAAGGGTCGATACCCACCGTCAAGCGAGCGCCTTCACCTAGCATGCGCCACATGTGGTAGCCGTTGCCACAACCTACATCGAGAACCGAACGGTTTTTCAATGGAGAGATATGTGGAAGCACACGATCCCATTTCCAGTCACTGCGCCATTCTGTATCGATATGAATGTCGTGAACTGTGTAAGGGCCTTTTCTCCAAGGGTGGAAAGTCTTCAGTAAGCTTTCTAACTTTTTAAGTTCACCCGTGTGGAACGGTGTAGAGCTGCCAATCGTCACTGAGTTTTTCAGATCAACTTGGTCAGGCACACCTTGCGGGATTTTATTCAGTGCACGCAACCAACGGTCGAAGTCGCCGTGTTCTGCATTTTGCCAATCCGTCAGCTGTTGAGGAAGAACATTAAGCCACGGCTGAAGGCGAGTGTCTTGGGCAATGAGTTGATAAAAATTGGCAAAATTAAACATAGTTTTTCACTGAGTTAATAGGGTCAATAAACCCTAAAATAGAAATTAAATTTGTCATTCCCTACAGTGAGGGACGAACATGATAGGGAGTCTCGGTTTATCGTACTTGATAGAGATCCCCAACTCGCTCGTTCCTCGCTCTTGAGGATGACGTTTTAGTACTAGCTGACTGGGTATGTGCGCTATTTAATCGCGAACATTGAACCGAAGTTGAAGCATTGGAACCACACTTCGCTACTTGAGAAGCCAATCTTTTCAAAACGTTGCTTGTGAACTGTAATCGAGTCAGGACGCATCACGTTTTCAATTGCGCTACGTTTCTGGCTGACTTCTAGCTCGCTGTATCCGTTAGCACGTTTGAAATCATGGTGCAGGTCGATAAGCAGTTCATTTGAGCTTTCGTCTTCGAATACGTACTTTTCAGAAAGGATTAAGATTCCGCCCGGGCGTAAGCCTGCATGAATTTTTTCAAGCAGAGAGTATCGGTCGTCAGGAGACAGAAATTGCAGTGTAAAGTTAAGCACCACAACAGAGGCGTCTTTGATTTCCACTTCACGGATGTCGGCTTCAATCACTTCTACCGGTGTGTCACTGCGGTAGGCGTTTACATGCAGCTTACAGCGTTCAACCATGGCTTCTGAATTATCGATAGCGAAAATCGTGCAGCCTTCTTGCTGAATGTGACGACGCATAGAAAGTGTCGCAGCACCAAGCGAGCAGCCAAGGTCGTAAATATTTGAATGTGGCTTTACAAAGCGTTCAGCTAGCATGCCGATTGCAGAGATGATATTGCTATAGCCAGGCACCGAGCGTTGAATCATATCCGGAAATACTTCAGCAACCCTTGCATCAAAGGTGAAGTCTCCAATTTTATCAATAGGAGCGGAAAAGATATTGTCTGTGTTGCTCATGGCATTTTCTCTCGACAGTCAGCGTAATTGGCACAAAATTCATACCAAATAAAAGGGGACGTATTTTACGTAAAAAAAGCGCGGCTGTCACGAAAACTGAGATTGATGAAAGTGAACGCTTGTTAGTAGTTGTTTACTATCAAAACATCGAGATTTGATGGTCGCCTTTTTGAGCAGGAAACTCTGCCAAATTAGGCAAGGTTATCTTTGTGTGTTCAGCAACTTGCGTCTGTAATTGCTTATAGATAGCAATCGCCAACTCAGGGGCGTGATTATTGTCTGGGGTGTGGATCATTAAATAAGGTTGTTTTCCTTCGTCTAACCAAGTCGGTAATTTCGCGAACCAAGGTTTAAAGAAAGCCAGATTGGGTTCCTGATCTGGATGACCAATAAAGCGAACCATCGGATTGTTTGCCGTCGCAATGGCATGAACCGGAACACGTGGTTTCTTTTGATGCGCGTCGATCACCGCTTCTGTGGTTGGTGGTGCGGAGAAAACAGGACGGCTATCCATAATGATGCGATTGATCCCTTCTTCTATTAACCAATGATTGAAACGTTTTTCGGCATCGCCTTTATCAAAGAAACCAAGGTGACGAACTTCAACGCCGAGCTGCATGTCTTTTGGAAACAAGGTACAAAATTTTTGCAGGGCAGGAAGCATGCTGGGTTCGAAGCTATGGGGCAATTGAATCGTCCACTGACCAATGCGCCTATGTAGGGGCGACATGGTGAGCAGAAATTCTTTGAGTTCGGCTTGGCAATGTTTTAAGTGCTGCTGGTGGGTGATGAACTTAGGCAGCTTAAAAGTAAACTTGAAATCATCGTGACTCGCGGCTTTCCAGTTATTGACCGTTGAGACACTGGGTGTCGCATAGAAAGTCGTGTTGCCTTCAACGGTATGAAAAACTTGGGTGTATTTTTCTAAGCGCTCAGCGGGTTTTGTTCCTTTGCCATAAAACTGACTTTGCCACTCAGAATGAGACCACATTGTTAACCCAAGTCTTAGAGGTAAAGTTTCTGTTGTTATTACACGAGCATCCATCTATTACACCGTTATTTATCACGCCATCAGTCATTACAAAAAAGTTTTTGGGTTGAAATTAGGGCGTGTTGATCTTTCGAGCTGGTTTTTGCAGCGAGTTGCTGGGTAT
>NZ_JBGONH010000062.1:0-27264 GCF_041439075.1 Vibrio sp. FF145 | reverse complement strand
CCACAACGGTATGCTAAGAACAAAAATGCCGTTCACTCTTAAGTGAACGGCATTACCCAAACGGGAGGCTTTTTTGTGCCTACTGTTTAAGGTCAATGAACCCGGTTCGTTCTATTCTTCATCGAATAGCAGAAATAATCGCAATTAACGGACGGTTCTTATTGTGCAAAGGCGAAGAATTGTGGATGATTAGCAACAATGATCTTTCTATCTTTGACAGGCGCTGTAAGCGACCATTTTCATTGGTACAAAAGATAACTTTCTCTGACAATACTAAATACATAGAGGTGCTATAGATGAGTGAAGCTGAGGCTCGTCCATCGAATTTCATTCGCCAAATTATCGATAAAGATTTAGCGGATGGTACACACAGTAGCGTGCATACTCGTTTCCCGCCGGAGCCAAATGGCTACCTGCACATTGGTCACGCTAAATCTATTTGCTTGAACTTTGGTATTGCTCAGGACTACCAGGGACAATGTAATCTTCGTTTCGATGATACAAACCCTGAAAAAGAAGACGTTGAATACGTTGAGTCAATTAAGAATGATGTAAGCTGGTTAGGCTTTGAATGGTCTGGTGATATTTGTTACTCATCAAACTACTTCGATACGCTTTACGCTTATGCTGTGGAATTAATTAATAAAGGCTTAGCGTACGTTGACGAGCTAAGTCCTGATCAAATCCGTGAGTACCGTGGCACGCTAAAAGAGCCAGGTAAAGCGAGCCCATACCGTGATCGCAGCCCTGAAGAGAACTTAGCGTTGTTCGAAAAAATGCGTGACGGTGGCTTTGAAGAAGGTAAAGCGTGTCTACGTGCTAAGATCGACATGAGCTCTTCATTCATGGTTATGCGCGATCCTGTTATCTACCGTGTTCGTTTTGCTCACCACCATCAGACTGCAGACAAGTGGTGCATTTACCCAATGTACGACTTCACTCACTGTATCTCTGATGCGCTAGAGGGTATTACGCACTCTATCTGTACTCTTGAGTTCCAAGACAACCGTCGTTTGTATGACTGGGTTCTAGATAACATCACGATTGATTGCCAACCTCGTCAATACGAGTTTAGCCGTCTGAATCTTGAATACACGGTAATGTCGAAGCGTAAGCTCAACCAACTTGTGGTTGAAAACCTAGTTGAAGGTTGGGACGATCCACGTATGCCAACTATCTCTGGTTTGCGTCGTCGTGGCTTCACTTCAAGCTCGATTCGTGAATTCTGTAAACGTATTGGTGTGACTAAGCAAGAGAACATGATTGAGTTCGGTTCACTTGAATCTTGTATTCGTGATGATCTGAACGAAAATGCACCTCGTGCAATGGCTGTTCTTGACCCTATCAAGGTCGTGATTGAAAACTACGACGCTGATACAGTAGAAACATTGACGGTAGCAAACCACCCGAACAAGCCAGAAATGGGTACTCGTGAAGTACCATTTACACGTGAAGTTTGGATTGAGCGTGATGACTTCCGTGAAGAAGCAAACAAAAAGTACAAGCGTTTGGTTCTAGGTAAAGAAGTTCGTCTACGTGGCGCTTACGTGATCAAAGCTGAACGTATCGAAAAAGATGCAGAAGGCAACATTACGACTATCTTCTGTTCTTACGACAATGAAACATTGGGTAAGAACCCTGCAGATGGCCGTAAAGTGAAAGGCGTTATTCACTGGGTATCTGCTGATAAAGCGTTGCCTGCTGAGATTCGTTTATACGATCGTCTATTCACAGTGCCAAACCCTGCTGCTGCAGATGATTTCGCTGCAACGCTAAACCCTGAATCACTTGTTACGCTAAACGGTTTTGTTGAACCTAGCCTAGCAGAAGGTGTGGCAGAGCAAGCGTATCAGTTTGAACGTACAGGTTATTTCTGTGTAGATTCGAAAGACTCTAAAGCAGACGCGCTAGTATTCAACCGCACGGTTGGTCTACGTGACACTTGGGGTAAAACTGAGGCTTAATGGCTTTGTTTTTCTCTACTCTGTTTCTCGGAGCTTAGTTTCTCAAGAGACGCTTAATAAAAAACCGGCTTAGAGCCGGTTTTTTTTGTGCCTGGGAAATAACCAAATTGTGGGCCAAGCTACTGTGATTCTTAATACAGTATCAGCCCAAATAAAAAACGCCGGCCTAAGCCAGCGTTCTGTGTTACTTCTTCGCTTTATGTGCGTCTGGGTTGCCTTTGCAATCCCCAGTGATGCTTTTACCATACAGATACAAACTGTGGTTAGTTAGCTGTACATTGTAGCGTTGAGCGATTTCTTTTTGTCTTTCTTCGATAAGATCATCAGAGAACTCGATAACTTCACCGCAGTCTAAACATACTAGGTGATCGTGGTGATGCTGTGTTGAAAGTTCGAATACAGACTTACCACCTTCAAAGTGGTGACGAGTTACAATGCCTGCATCATCGAATTGGTTTAGTACGCGATAAACGGTCGCAAGACCAATCTCTTCACCTAAGTCGATCAGCTTTTTATATAAATCTTCAGCACTAATATGTTGGCAATCTGGTTGTTGTAATACTTCTAAAATTTTGAGCCGTGGGAGGGTCACTTTAAGACCAGCATCTTTTAGCGCTTGATTATTGTCTGACATATACTTTCCTGTTGATGATCTGCAGCAATTAACAGAATTCAATATTAATACCATTATAGTTTAGTCAGGCATAACAATAAACCACGAACTTCAAAGGGTTACTCACTGACATCACAATCTGTTTTGTAAATTGGAAGTATCTCACTTATAGTGGAGGTACGACCAGCCAGGTGACGGTGTTTTTTGATATGAACATGGATTGTTGTTATGAATAAGCAACTCGCAAAAATATATAAACCTAATATTGTAAAATTTGCACTCAATATTTGGCCTCCCTTTTGGGGCTCGGGAATTCGAATAGCCCACATTAGCGCTGACTTTAGGGTTGTTAAGACTGTGCTCAAGTTGCGGTGGTGGAATAAGAACGCTAATCGGACTCAATATGGCGGCAGTATCTTTTCTCTTACCGATCCCGTTTACTCGTTAATGTTAATGGGGATTTTAGGTGAGCGATATTATGTTTGGGATAAAGAGGCGAGTATTAACTTTATCAAGCCTGGTCAATCCGACTTGTATGCAGACTTTGAGATAAGCCAAGGGCAACTTGAGGATATCTATCGTCAGACACAACTTGGTGAGAAGTGTTTCCCCGAATTTATCATCCACGTTAAAGATAAGCAGGGAAGTGTGGTTTCGGAAATTCAGCGAACTCTCTATGTGAGAAAGAAGCCACAATTTAGAGAGGATGACGAAGCATTAGAAGCTGAGTGTTGATTGATAAATATTGAATAGAAAAAAACCTCCTATAAGGAGGTTTTTTCATATCTACATAACGGTCATTAATTGTAACAATTAATGACCGCTAATGAATTAGTCTTCAAGCTCTGCTAGGCACATCTCTTCGTGGATTTGTTTAACCCAGTTAGATACACGCTCATCAGTCAGCTCAGGTTGACGGTCTTCATCGATACATAGACCAACGAACTGGCTGTCATCGCCTTCAACTAAACCTTTCGATGCTTCGAATTCGTAGCCTTCAGTTGACGTGTGACCTAGGATAGTACCGCCTTTTGCTTCAACGATATCACGGATAGTACCCATAGCATCGCAGAAGTATTCTGCGTAATCTTCTTGGTCGCCACAACCAAAAATAGCAACAAGCTTAGTTGAGAAATCAATAGCTTCTAGCTCAGGGAAAAAGTCATCCCAATCACATTGTGCTTCGCCGTAGTACCACGTAGGGATACCAAGCAGCAGCAGATCGAAGTTATCGATATCTTCTTTGCTGCTTTTTGCAATGTCTTGAACTTGAACGAGCTGCTTGCCCAATTGCTTTTGAATCATCTTAGCAACAGCTTCAGTGTTACCTGTATCGCTACCAAAGAAGAGACCTACACTTGCCATAGAATCATTACCTTTCATTTTGTCTGTTGTCGGTGTAATAAAGTTCGGAGGAAATCGTTAGATTCCAGTTCCTTCCCAGCTTAGTTGGATTATCCCTTTTGCGATAAAGCCTGCGCAGCCAAGGAAAAGTACTAACCATACGATACGACGACCAAATGCAGGAACATTTCCCTGCTTTAGAACGTCTTTAATTGCCATTCCGATTAGAAAGAAAATCGCGGCAAACAGAAGATCTAAACCAACAGATTCAATGATGTTCATGTAGTCGTAAAGCATGGGAACCTTATATACCAAATTTGCTTGGGCGCACTATATCACTGTTGTGAGATAAAGTTAATCTGCTGTGATTACACAGCTCTCATTTATATCGACTAATCAACCTATCTAAGTGATGAATTTCCTTATTGCACGGAGCACTTCAGCGGGCTTTTCCGCGTGTAGCCAATGTCCAGTATTGGCGATAACATGTGCCTTTGCGTTGGAAAACTGCTGTTGAACGGCGGTTTGATGTTCAGCCGTCAGGTAATCTGAGTCACCACCCTTGATTAGCAAGGTTTTGACCGAGGTTTTGTCAATCGGTTCCCAACCAATAATCTGTGGGTAGTTGTTTAATAGCGAGGCAACATTGAAACGCCATTCCATGATGCCTTGTTCTGATTTGAACAAAGATTTCGTTAAGAACTGGCGAACCCCATCAATTTCGATATGTTTTGCGAGGACCTTAAGCGCCTCTGAGCGTGATGTCGGTTTTTCTTCTATCACAGCTTGTAGGCCTGCGAATACGTTGTCGTGACGACTTTGGGTGTACGCGACTGGTGCCATATCTAAGACAATCAATTTACGCAGCGTCAGGTGCTGTGTCAGTGCCATCGCTACCTTGCCACCCATCGAGTGACCAATCACAGTGACATCTTCTAGCTCTAGAACATTCAGCAGTTGAGCCACATCTTGTGCCATAGCTTGATAATTATGAGTGTCATTATGGAAAGATTGACCGTGGTTACGTAGATCGATGCTAAGTACCTGATGATCGGCTTTTAGATCCCTAGCGAGCAAGCCAAGGTTGTCCAAATTTCCGAATAATCCATGGATCAAAACAATGGTGTGACCCTCACCTTCAATTTTATAGTTGAGCTGTACTGACATTTTTATCTTATTCATGGTGGGTTTGACGTAGAGTATCCGCGCGGATCTCGCTATAATCCCTCAGAGTTTAAACATTGAGATTGTGAAAAGCGAATGAAAACAATTGAGGTTGATGAGGACCTATACCGTTTTATTGCGGGTCAGACAGAACGTATTGGCGAAAGCGCTTCAGATATTCTGCGCCGCTTGTTACTGGTTGATAACCAAGGCACGGTTCCGATCGAAGAGATCGTTGAGCCAAAAGGTATCGTTGTTAGCAAAGAGGTAGGCTTTACTCCAGAGAAGTTCGATGGCGTTAAAGAAATGCGCTCACTACTAATATCAGATGAGTTTGCATCACTAAAGAAAGCCATTGATCGTTTCATGCTTGTGTTATCAACACTGCATAAAATCGACCCTTTAAGCTTTTCAGAAGCAACTCAAGTAAAAGGCCGCAAGCGTGTTTACTTTGCAGACAACGAAGCGACGTTGTTAGCAAACGGCAACACAACTAAGCCTAAAGCTATTCCACAAAGTCCTTTTTGGGTTATTACGAATAACAATACAAGCCGAAAAAGACAGATGGTTGAACAGCTTATGAGCCGCATGAATTTCCAAGCAGAATTGATAGAAAAAGTAACAGGTTCAATTTAACGAAATCTGATTTAAACCTCATAATATCCATGGCTAAGAAGATATTATGAGGTTTTTTTGTTTTTAAATTTTATATAAGGATGTCGATAATGGCTATGCACCCTCGTGCCGGGCAGAAAGCTCAGCAGGAAGATCTTCATAATATCCCGGCTTTAGTTGCAAACTATTTCTTACAGCAACCGGATGCTACTAACCCAGATCATAAAGTACTGTTCGGCACTTCAGGTCACCGCGGTACAGCAGACAAATCAACATTTAATGAAAACCACATTCTAGCGATCGCACAAGCGGTTGCTGAGGTTCGTGCCGATCAAGGTACAACAGGCCCACTTTTCTTAGGCAAAGATACTCACGCTCTATCTGAGCCTGCTTTTTCTACGGTTATTGAAGTGCTAGTTGCAAACGGCGTTGAAGTTATCGTTCAAGAAAACAATGGCTTTACTCCAACTCCAGGTATCTCGCACGCGATTCTTACGCACAATCTAGTGAATGATAAAAAAGCTGACGGCATTGTTATCACGCCTTCACATAACCCACCTCAAGACGGGGGCATTAAATACAACCCGACACACGGTGGCCCTGCTGAAGCTGAACTGACTCAAGCGATTGAAGATCGTGCGAATGTGATCATTGCTGAGCAAATGCAAGGCGTTAAGCGCACTCCTATCGCACAGGCTAAACAGTCTGAGCTAGTGAAAGAAGTTGATTTAGTTGCTCCTTACGTTGCTGACTTGGTTAACGTGGTTGATATGGAAGCAATCCAGAAAGCAAACATCAAGATTGGTGTTGATCCACTGGGTGGTAGCGGTATTGATTACTGGCGTCAAATTGGCAAAGCGTACAACCTAGACCTGACTCTGGTCAGTGAAGCTGTTGATCCTTCGTTCCAATTTATGTCTCTAGACAAAGATGGTGTGGTTCGTATGGACTGTTCTTCTCCATACGCAATGGCAGGTTTACTAGCACTTAAAGACGACTATCAATTAGCGTTTGGCAACGACCCAGACTACGATCGCCACGGCATTGTTACGCCAAAAGGCTTGATGAATCCAAATCACTTCCTAGCGGTGTGTATTGACTACTTATACCGTAACCGTGAAGGTTGGGGTAAAGACGTTGCAGTGGGTAAAACATTGGTATCAAGTGCTCTGATTGACCGCGTTGTTGCTGACTTAGGTCGCGAGCTTTGCGAAGTGCCAGTGGGATTCAAATGGTTCGTTGATGGTCTTTATAACGGTCAGTTTGGTTTCGGTGGTGAAGAGAGTGCGGGGGCATCTTTCTTACGTAAAGACGGTACGCCTTGGTCAACAGATAAAGATGGCCTGATTCTTTGCCTACTTGCCGCTGAGATCACAGCAGTAACGGGCAAGAACCCACAAGAATACTACGAAGAACTTGCCGCTAAACATGGCGAATCTAAGTACAACCGTATTCAAGCAGTAGCTAACGGCGCACAAAAAGACGTGCTTAAGAAGCTATCTCCAGAGATGGTTTCTGCTGAGACGCTTGCTGGTGATGCGATTACTGCACGCTTAACGCACGCTCCAGGTAATGGTGCTGCGATTGGTGGCCTAAAAGTGACGACTGAAAACGGTTGGTTTGCTGCTCGTCCATCAGGTACAGAAGACATCTACAAGATCTACTGTGAAAGCTTTAAAGGTGAAGAGCACCTGAAAGCAATCGAAGCAGAAGCTCAAGAGATTGTTAACCAAGTATTTGCAGCCGCTGGCCTATAATCGAATACAGATTAGTAGAGCCATCAAGTAAATAGTGAAAGGGTTGATGTGAAAGCATCAGCCCTTTTTATTTGTCTGTGAGTAAGTGGCTAAGACTAAATCAACTCAATGGCTGAATAGATTAGCCGTGTGGCCAGCTTTGTGGCATCACAAACCAAAACTGTCCTGATTTGGTTTGTCCATGAACAAAGCGGTCACCAAACTCGGTGATGGGTTTACCGCTGAAATCATCTGTCCCAGCTGCCCATTGCTCTTTGGTGAGAGGGTAGAGCACTTCAGTAATTAAATGAGCTTGGTTTTGATAGCACCAAAAACCGTTTACTTGGCTTGAATTAATTTCGTAGCCCAAACATTCAGTAGGTACTTTTTGATCTAAGAAGGGGTTGGTATATAGACGCCCCTGCATGAGGAGATGTTTTGAGTCGACATCGATCTCTGGATACTGTTCAATAAAGGCGGCTGAAGATGACATACCAAGCTGGTGGCTTAGCATCCTATCGAGCTTCTTATCCAATTGATCATGAGAGTTTGGCCCAAACCATGTTTGTTCATGGAGCAGGTAAAACTTAATCGCCACTTCCCAATGTTGCAGTTTTTGGCTGCTCTCTTCTTCAAGAATAAAGTCGATTGCACCGAGAGTTCTACCTTCCACATTGATCTGAATCTCGTCGTGCTTTATCGAGTAATTCGGTGAGGCAACGATGACTTGTTCGCATAGATGCTGGTAGAGGAAACCTAATCTAGGATTACCATCATAAGTATGTGATGAGTCGATGGCATGGTGGCTAGAGAATGCACTGAGATCCGAAACCGGTGGCTTGATTTCTAGTAATGGCGGTGAGTCGATGACCCATTGGTAAAAACATTGCAGTGCTGTCATCTCTTCCTCATAAACTAGCTCTTTATAAACATAACCCTGGGGCTTTCGACATTCTACCCGTAAATTGATATAACGACGTTATTATAAAGGTAAGCTGGAAAGAAAAATGAATAACTTACAATTAGAAAAGCTACTTAACGAAAAACTGCAGCCACAGCAGATTAAAGATTACTGTCCTAATGGTCTTCAAGTTGAAGGTGCAACAGAAGTGAAGCGAATCGTTACTGGTGTGACAGCTTCTCAAGCCTTGATTGATAAAGCGGTAGAACTGAACGCAGACGCTTTGTTAGTCCATCACGGCTTTTTCTGGAAAGGCGAGTCAGAAGCGATTCGTGGCATGAAGGGCAAGCGCATTCGTACCTTGATTAAAAATGACATCAACCTTTTAGGTTATCACTTGCCGCTTGATATCCACCCTGAGCTTGGTAATAACGCGAAACTGGCGGAGTTACTTGAGATAGAAGTCGAAGGCGGTTTGGAAGGGCACCCACAATCCGTTGCGATGTTTGGCAAGTTGAGTGCGCCAATGACCGGTTCAGAGTTCGCAGAAAAGATTGGCCAAGCTTTGAACCGCAAGCCATTACACATTGCTCCAGAGAACCAAGACAAAATGATTACGACTGTCGGTTGGTGCACCGGTGGTGGTCAAGATTACATTGAGTTAGCGGCTTCTCAAGGTATTGATGCATTTATCTCTGGTGAAATTTCAGAGCGCACAACTTACTCAGCACGTGAACAAGACATTCATTACTTTGCCGCAGGCCACCACGCAACAGAACGTTATGGTGTGAAGGCATTAGGTGAGTGGCTAGCGAAAGAGCATGGCTTAGCTGTTGAGTTTATCGATATCGACAACCCGGTATAAAAAGAAAATATGGGATGTAGGATACGAGTCACTATAAATTTGTACCCGTCGATGAGACTGGCTAGTTAGAACTCTAATGGATTTTATTTCGAGAGATCTCAAGTAATTCGTCATTCCCTAGACTGACGAAGGAAGGAGTAGGGAATCTCTAAAAGCTTGTCGATACAATTAGTGAGATCCCCAACTCGCTCGTCCCTCACTCTTGAGGATGACGGAGTTGAGAGCATATAAAAGAAAAGGGTTGATGTTAATACATCAACCCTTTTTGATTTTAATCGATTAGAAAAGTCGAAACTTTACTATTCGCGCTCGTGTAGAGCTTGGAAATCACGCTGTTCTTCACCAGTGTACAACTGACGAGGACGACCGATGCGGTTCGTCGGATCGCTGTGCATTTCGTTCCAGTGTGCAATCCAACCGATAGTACGAGACATCGCGAAGATTACTGTGAACATTGATACCGGAATGCCGATCGCTTTCAGAATGATACCAGAGTAAAAATCTACGTTCGGGTATAGTTTCTTCGATACAAAGTACTCATCAGAGAGAGCGATGCGCTCAAGTTCCATTGCTACGTCAAGTAGTGGATCTTGAATGTTCAGTTCTTTAAGTACTTCGTGGCACGCTTCGCGCATTACCGTTGCACGTGGATCGTAGTTCTTGTAAACACGGTGACCGAAGCCCATTAAACGGAATGGGTCATCTTTGTCTTTTGCTTTTGCTACGTACTCTTCAATGTTGTCTACGCTACCGATCTCTTCAAGCATCATTAGACAAGCTTCGTTAGCACCGCCGTGAGCCGGACCCCACAAAGAAGCGATACCAGCAGCAATACAAGCAAATGGGTTTGCGCCCGAAGAGCCAGCTAAACGAACTGTTGACGTTGAAGCATTTTGTTCGTGATCTGCGTGTAACGTAAAGATTTTGTCCATTGCGCGAGCAACAACAGGGTTCACTTCATATTCTTCACATGGATTCGCATACATCATGTGCAGGAAGTTTTCTGCGTAGCCTAGGTCATTGCGTGGGTAGATAAACGGTTGACCGATAGAATATTTGTAACACATTGCAGCCAGTGTTGGCATTTTTGAAATTAGGCGGTATGCCGCAATTTCACGGTGTGTGTCGTTATTAACATCTAATGAATCATGATAGAACGCAGCAAGCGCACCTACCACACCACACATAACAGCCATTGGGTGAGCATCACGGCGGAAGCCGTGGAAGAAACTAGCAATTTGCTCATGAACCATGGTGTGACGCGTGACAGTCGTCTTGAACTCTTCGTATTGAGCTCGAGAAGGAGCTTCGCCGTATAAAAGAATGTAACAAACTTCTAAGTAATCAGCGTTATTGGCCAGTTGATCAATTGGATAACCACGGTGTAGAAGGATACCTTTTCCACCGTCAATATAAGTGATTTGCGATTCACAAGATGCAGTGGCAAGAAAACCAGGATCAAAAGTGAAAAAACCATTAGAACCCAGTGTACGAACGTCGATGACTGGAGTACCAAGTACACCTTCTGTAATCGGCAATTCGATCGGCGCTTGACCTTCAATATGAAGGGTAGCTTTCTTATCCGCCATAACAATCTCCTTTGTTATTATTAATCCGTCCAGGATGTTTATGTGCCATTTTTTTACTGGTCTTACGTCAGAAAGTCAATTTTTCTGCAGCTTTGTGTGCACTTGTTAGTGTTTTTCACATTAAATTCGTTAAAAGTCTGTGCTGTGTAGCATTATTTGTTGCATCAATTGTATTAGAATGTTGCCAGCCGTATAGTGGCGCTGAAAAGTTTGGTTAAAACCTTATAAATGCAAGGCTAAGAAGAAATGTGAGGTGTCTTCGGAAACCTAGCTGTTAACAATTATTTTACAATTATCTAAGGCTCAACTTACGTTACTTGTTAAGTTAATGTTAAATTTTGAGGGTTTGCAATCAAATTTTGTCCATAACAATACATAAGGTTATTTAATGACCATCATGCTCAATGGAGCTGAGTGAGCGAGCCCGTGAAAGAAAGAAAGACAAGACCTGTTAATTTAGATTTACAGACCATCCACTTTCCTATCACAGCAATAGCTTCCATCCTACACCGTGTGTCTGGGGTGATTACTTTTGTTGCGATCGGAATTCTGCTTTGGTTACTATCCATTTCCCTCTCTTCCCCTGTAGGCTTTATGGAAGCTAGCGACATTGTCGACGGTTTCTTCGTGAAGTTTATTCTGTGGGGCATTTTAACCGCTTTGGCTTACCACATTGCTGGTGGTATTCGTCACCTTCTTATGGACCTTGGTCACTTTGAAGAGCTGGAATCTGGCGCTAAGAGCGCGAAGGTTGCATTCGCAGCAACAGCGGTATTGTCTCTACTAGCGGGGATCTTAGTATGGTAAACAACGTTTCTACTTTTGGTCGTAATGGTGTGCATGATTATCTATTGATTCGTGCAACAGCCATCATTATGACGCTTTACACTATCTACCTAGTGAGCTTCTGTGCTTTCTCAGGTGATATTTCTTACGCATCTTGGACGCAATTCTTTGGTGGTACTTTCACTAAAGTCTTCACCATGTTAGCGCTTACTTCAATTTTGGTTCACGCGTGGATCGGCTTGTGGCAAGTACTAACTGACTACATCAAATGTGCAAAATTGCGCGTTGGTCTTCAAGTCGGTGTTGTTGCGGTTCTTCTAGGATATTTCTTCTCTGGTCTGTTTATTTTGTGGGGTGCGTAAGTGACTATTCCTGTTCGTGAGTTTGATGCTGTAGTAATTGGCGCTGGTGGTGCTGGTATGCGCGCCGCGCTACAAATTTCTGAGCAAGGCCTATCTTGTGCGTTGCTTTCTAAAGTTTTCCCAACTCGTTCTCATACTGTATCTGCGCAAGGTGGTATCACCGTTGCTCTTGGTAATGCGCATGAAGATCACTGGGAACAACACATGTACGACACGGTAAAAGGTTCCGATTACATCGGCGACCAAGATGCTATCGAATACATGTGTAAAAATGGTCCTGAGTCGGTTATCGAACTAGAAAAAATGGGTCTTCCATTTTCTCGTTTTGATAACGGTAGTATTTACCAACGTCCGTTTGGTGGCCAATCTAAGAATTTTGGTGGTGAGCAAGCGGCTCGTACCGCAGCGGCAGCCGACCGTACTGGTCACGCACTGTTACACACGCTTTACCAACAAAACATTAAACACAAAACGACGGTTTTCTCTGAGTGGTATGCACTGGATCTTGTTAAAAACGAAGATGGTGCAATCTTAGGTACTACCGCGCTTTGTATGGAGACGGGTGAGGTTTGCTACTTCAAAGCGAAGGCAACAATCCTTGCTACTGGTGGTGCTGGTCGTATTTACGCATCAACAACCAATGCTCACATTAACACTGGTGACGGTGTTGGCATGGCGATTCGTGCAGGCGTTCCAATGCAAGACATCGAAATGTGGCAGTTCCACCCAACGGGTATCGCTGGCGCAGGTGTTTTGGTAACAGAAGGTTGTCGTGGTGAAGGTGGTTACCTTCTCAATAAAGACGGCGAGCGCTTCATGGAACGTTATGCTCCGAATGCTAAAGATTTAGCTGGTCGTGATGTTGTAGCTCGTTCGATGATGGTTGAGATTCGTGAAGGTCGTGGTTGTGATGGTCCATGGGGTCCACACATCAAGCTGAAACTCGATCACCTAGGTAAAGAGACGCTTGAATCTCGTCTACCGGGTGTATGTGAGCTTTCTCGTACGTTCGCTCACGTTGATCCTGTTAAAGAACCAATTCCTGTAATCCCAACGTGTCACTACATGATGGGTGGTGTTCCTACACAGGTTTCTGGTCAAGCAATTAAACAAACTGAAGACGGTACAGACGTTGAAATTCAAGGTCTATTCGCTTGTGGCGAAATCGCTTCAGTATCAGTACACGGTGCAAACCGTCTAGGTGGCAACTCGCTACTTGATTTGGTTGTGTTCGGTCGTGCGACAGGTCTTCACCTTGGTGAGACTTTGAACAAACAAGCTGAAGCAAAACCTGCAACTGAAGCTGACATTGAACGTTCACTAGAGCGCTACAATCGTTGGGAAAACAGTACTGACGGTGAAGATCCTGCGGTAATTCGTAAAGACCTTCAGCAATGTATGCAGAACAACTTCTCTGTATTCCGTGAAGGTAAAGCGATGGCTGACGGCTTAGAAGAGCTGAAAGTGATTCGTGAGCGTCTTAAAAATGCACACCTTTCAGACAAGTCGACTGAGTTCAACACGCAACGTATTGAGTGTTTAGAGCTTGAAAACTTGATGGAAACGGCATTCGCAACCGCGGTTGCAGCAAACTTCCGTACAGAGAGTCGTGGAGCGCATGCTCGTTTCGACTTCCCAGATCGTGATGATGAGCAATGGCTATGCCATTCTCTGTACAACCCTGAATCAGAAAGTATGACTAAGCGTGGCGTGAACATGGAACCTATCCATCGTGAAGCATTCCCGCCGAAAGCACGTACGTACTAAGGAGATATGACCATGAAACTGAATTTCTCTTTATACCGTTACAACCCAGATGTGGACCAGAAACCTTACATGAAAGAGTACACCCTAGAGGTGGAAGAAGGTTCTGACATGATGCTTTTGGACGCGCTTATTCTTTTGAAAGAGCAAGATCCAACGATTTCATTCCGTCGCTCATGCCGTGAAGGTGTATGTGGTTCTGATGGTTTGAACATGAATGGTAAAAATGGATTGGCGTGTATCACGCCACTGTCTGCACTTTCTGGCCAAGATAAGATCGTAATTCGCCCACTTCCAGGTTTGCCTGTTGTGCGTGACTTAATCGTAGACATGACTCAGTTCTACGATAACTACGAAAAAGTTAAGCCGTTCTTAGTGTCTGATGGCAATGTGCCACCGGCTCGTGAAAACCTACAAAGCCCTGATGAGCGTGCTCATTTAGATGGTTTGTATGAATGTATTATGTGTGCATGTTGTACGACTTCATGCCCATCATTCTGGTGGAATCCAGATAAGTTCATCGGACCAGCTGGCCTACTTGCAGCATACCGTTGGCTAATAGATAGCCGAGATACGGCGACAGACGAACGTCTGTCCGATCTTGATGATGCATTTAGCGTTTTTCGTTGCCATGGCATAATGAATTGTGTAAGTGTTTGTCCTAAGGGATTAAATCCGACGAAAGCGATTGGTCACATTAAGACCATGCTAGTGAATCGTTCGGTTTAAGTTATATAAAAATTGCCGCCCTAGAAGTTTTGGGGCGGCCTTTTAATAGCTCGGCATAGACCGCAGCAAACGTGAAAACTACTGGTTAAGGGAAAATATGCACAACGGCGTGATGAAGGCATGGCTCGAGTCTTCACACTTGGCTGGCGCCAATGCAACGTACGTAGAAGAACTCTATGAACTGTATCTTAGTGACCCCGATTCGGTAAGTGACGAATGGAGAAGCGTTTTTGAAGAACTGCCTGTGCAAGCTTCAGAAGCGGTGGAACAACCACACTCTCGTGTTCGTGAATACTTCCGTCGACTCGCTCAAGAAACAAAGCATTACAGTGTCCAAGTTAGTGATCCAGATGTCGATGCGAAACAAGTAAAGGTTCTGCAACTTATTAATGCCTATCGATTCCGAGGGCATCAATCAGCAAATCTAGACCCCCTAGGTTTATGGGAAAGAGATACAGTCGCTGAACTGGACCCTTCTTTCCACACTCTTACCGAAGAAGACCTCAACGAGACGTTTAACGTCGGCTCTTACGCCATTGGCCAAGAGACGATGGTGCTTAAAGATCTCTACAAATCTCTAAAGCAAACGTATTGTGGTTCTATTGGTGCTGAATACATGCACATGACTAATACAGAACAAAAGCGTTGGATCCAACAACGTTTAGAGTCTGTATCTGGTCAACCGTCTTTCAATAAAGAAGAAAAGCAAGCTTTCCTAGAAGAGCTAACGGCTGCTGAAGGTCTTGAGCGCTATCTTGGTGCGAAATTCCCTGGTGCAAAACGCTTCTCTTTGGAAGGTGGTGATGCTCTTATCCCAATGACGAAAGAAATCATTCGTCATGCCGGTGGACAAGGCATGCGTGAAGTTGTTGTTGGTATGGCTCACCGTGGTCGTCTAAACATGCTGGTCAATGTGCTTGGTAAAAAGCCACAAGACCTGTTTGACGAATTTGCGGGCAAGCACAGCGATGATTCATGGGGTACTGGTGATGTGAAATATCACCAAGGTTTCTCTGCGGATTTCGCAACCCCAGGCGGCAACGTTCACTTAGCACTTGCATTTAACCCATCTCACTTAGAAATCGTAAACCCGGTAGTTATCGGTTCAGTACGTGCTCGACAAGATCGTCTAGACGATAAAGACGGCAGCCGTGTACTTCCAATTACTATCCACGGTGATTCAGCTATCGCTGGTCAGGGTGTAGTGCAAGAGACGTTTAACATGTCTCAAGCGCGTGGTTTCTGTGTCGGTGGTACGGTTCGTATCGTTGTAAACAACCAAGTTGGTTTTACGACGTCTAACCCTCGCGATACACGTTCTACGATGTACTGTACAGATATCGCGAAGATGGTTCAGGCTCCGATTTTCCACGTTAATTCTGATGATCCAGAAGCGGTTGCGTTCGTAGCGCGTCTTGCATTGGATTACCGTAATACCTTCAAGCGTGATGTTGTTATTGATTTGGTTTGTTACCGTCGCCACGGTCACAACGAAGCCGATGAGCCGAATGCAACACAGCCTTTGATGTACCAAAAAATCAAGAAGCATCCAACACCACGTAAGCTTTACGCTGACGTGCTAATGGAGCGTGGAGAGTTTGGTATTGATACGGCAACTCAACTGGTTAACGAATATCGTGATGCACTTGATCACGGTGAAGTTGTGGTTAAAGAGTGGCGCCCAATGGCACTTCACTCTGTGGACTGGTCTCCTTACCTAGGTCACGACTGGAACATCGAGTGGGACAATAAGATTGATATCGAGCGCCTGAAAGAGCTTGGTACTAAACTTTGCCAATACCCAGACAGCCACAAGCTGCAAAGCCGAGTAAATAAACTGTACAACGATCGAACTGCCATGGTGAATGGTGAGAAACAAGTCGATTGGGGGATGGCTGAAACTCTGGCTTACGCAACACTTGTTGACGACGGTAAGCGTATTCGTATCTCTGGCCAAGATTCAGGTCGTGGTACGTTCTTCCACCGTCACTCAGTACTGCACAATCAATCAGATGCAAGCACGTATGTTCCTCTTGCGAACATTCATGATAAACAAGGGCCATTCCAAGTGTTTGACTCTGTGTTATCTGAAGAAGCGGTACTCGCATTTGAGTATGGTTATGCGACAGCAGAGCCAAGCGGTCTCACCCTTTGGGAAGCACAATTTGGTGATTTCGCAAACGGTGCACAAGTTGTTATCGACCAATTCATTTCATCAGGTGAGCAAAAGTGGGCACGTCTATGTGGTCTAACTATGTTGCTTCCTCACGGTTATGAAGGCCAAGGCCCGGAGCACTCTTCTGCGCGTCTAGAGCGTTACCTTCAGTTATGTGCTGAACAAAACATGCAGGTTGTTGTTCCTTCAACACCAGCTCAGGTTTACCACATGATTCGCCGTCAGGTTGTTCGACCAATGCGTCGTCCACTGATCGTAATGTCACCTAAGTCATTGCTTCGTCACCCTCTGTGTACATCTTCTCTTGAAGATTTGGCAGAAGGCACGTTCCAACCAGCTATCGCAGAAATTGATGATCTGTCTCCTGAGAACGTAAAACGCGTCGTGTTCTGTTCAGGTAAGGTTTACTTTGACCTGCTTGACCAAAGACGTAAGAACGAGCAAGACGATGTCGCTATTGTACGTATTGAGCAACTTTACCCGTTCCCTTATGAGGACGTGAGAGCTGCCATCGCACAATACACAAATGTAGTCGATTACGTTTGGTGTCAAGAAGAGCCACAAAACCAAGGTGCTTGGTACAGTAGCCAACATAATTTCCGAGCTGCTATCCCAGTGGGTGCTGATATTCAATACGCAGGTCGTCCTGCATCAGCGTCACCAGCTGTTGGCTATATGTCGGTACACTTGAAACAACAAAAGGCGTTAGTTGACGACGCTTTGACCCTACTTAAGAACTAGAAGTAAAAGGAAAATACGCACATGACAATTGAAATTCTGGTTCCAGATTTACCTGAATCTGTGGCTGATGCAACAGTAGCGACTTGGCACAAAAAACCAGGCGAAGCCGTTGCACGTGATGAAGTCATTGTAGACATCGAAACAGATAAAGTAGTTCTAGAAGTACCGGCTCCTGAAGCGGGTGTTCTGGAAGCTATCATCGAAGAAGAGGGTGCTACGGTACTTTCTAAGCAGCTTCTGGCTAAAATTAAGCCTGGTGCTGTCGCTGGTGAACCAACGAAAGACACGACTGAAGATACAGAAGCTTCTCCTGATAAACGCCACAAAGCGGCACTGACAGAAGAAAGCAACGACGCACTAAGCCCTGCTGTTCGTCGTCTTCTTGCTGAACACAACCTACAACCAGCTGACGTTAAAGGCACTGGTGTTGGTGGTCGTATTACTCGTGAAGACATCGATGCACACCTAGCAGCAGCGAAAGCGGCTCCGGCAGCAGCATCTGCACCAGCAGTTGAAGCGCCAGCAGCGGCTCGTAGCCAAAAACGCGTGCCTATGACTCGCCTACGTAAGACAGTTGCAAACCGTCTTCTAGAAGCGAAGAACAGCACAGCGATGCTGACTACTTTCAACGAAGTGAACATGAAGCCAATCATGGATCTTCGTAAGCAGTACAAAGACCAATTCGAGAAGCGTCACGATACGCGTCTTGGTTTCATGTCTTTCTACGTGAAAGCAGTAACAGAAGCACTGAAGCGTTTCCCAGAAGTCAACGCTTCTATCGATGGTACAGATATCGTTTACCACAACTACTTCGACATCAGCATGGCAGTATCAACACCACGTGGTCTAGTAACTCCAGTACTGAAAGACTGTGACACACTAGGTTTCGCTGACATTGAAAAAGGCATCAAAGAGCTAGCAATCAAAGGCCGTGACGGCAAGCTAACTGTTGATGAGTTGATGGGCGGTAACTTTACTATCACGAACGGTGGTGTATTTGGCTCTCTAATGTCTACGCCAATCATCAACCCGCCTCAAGCGGCAATTTTGGGTATGCACAAAATCCAAGATCGTCCAATGGCTGTTGATGGCAAGGTTGAGATCTTACCAATGATGTACCTAGCGCTTTCTTACGATCACCGTCTAATCGACGGCCGAGAATCAGTTGGCTTCCTAGTGACAATCAAAGAGCTCCTAGAAGATCCTGCACGTCTGCTATTAGACGTTTAGTATCTCTAAAACGTCTAGTTAACCCGGTTAGCTAGACGTAAAAAGTTTCAAAGGCTAGGCTGCTCAACGTCTGGCCTTCAATTGAACTGTAAAGCCATTAGAAAATGGACAGCAGTTGATTTGAGAAGACCCTACAGACGTACCACAGGAAACTGTGTCGTTATGGAAATAATAATCCCTTAAGGGAAAATAAACGGAATATCAAAATGAATTTGCATGAATACCAAGCCAAACAGCTGTTTGCAGAATTCGGTTTGCCTGTACCAGAAGGTTTCGCATGTGATACAGCACAAGAAGCTTTCGAAGCTGCAGGTCGTATCAGTACAGCCAAGAAAGTCGTTAAGTGTCAAGTACACGCTGGTGGTCGCGGTAAAGCGGGCGGCGTAGAGCTACATGACACCAAAGAAGGCGTTAAAGAGTTTGCACAAAAGTGGCTAGGTAAAAACCTAGTGACTTACCAAACAGACGCTAATGGTCAACCTGTAACAAAGATCCTAGTTGAAGAAGCATCGAACATTGCTAACGAACTTTACCTAGGTGCTGTTGTTGACCGTGCAACGCGCAAAATTGTATTCATGGCGTCAACTGAAGGCGGCGTGGACATTGAGAAAATCGCTGAAGAAACTCCAGAGTTGATTCACCAATCAGCGATCGATCCTCTAGTGGGCCCTCAAGCTTACCAAGGCCGTGAACTTGCGTTCAAACTTGGTCTAGTTGGCGATCAAATTAAACAGTTCGTTAAGATCTTCATGGGTCTTGGCCAAATGTTCTCTCAGTACGACCTAGCTCTACTAGAAATCAACCCGCTTGTAATCACTGGCGAAGGCAACCTGCTTTGTCTAGACGGCAAGATCAACATTGACTCAAACGCAATGTACCGTCAGCCAAAGCTTCGTGAAATGCACGATCCTTCACAAGAAGACGAGCGTGAAGCGCACGCAGCTCAGTGGGAACTGAACTACGTAGCACTTGATGGCAACGTTGGCTGTATGGTTAACGGTGCAGGCCTTGCGATGGGTACGATGGATATCGTAAACCTACACGGCGGCAAGCCAGCAAACTTCCTTGATGTAGGCGGCGGCGCGACAAAAGAGCGTGTAGCTGAAGCATTCAAGATCATCCTTTCTGATGACAATGTTAAAGCAGTACTCGTAAACATTTTCGGTGGCATCGTTCGTTGTGACATGATCGCTGAAGGTATTATTGGTGCAGTTAAAGAAGTTGGCGTAACAGTTCCTGTAGTTGTTCGTCTAGAAGGTACAAACGCAGACCTAGGTCGTGAAGTACTTGCTAATTCTGATGTTGATATCATTGCTGCTGTATCTCTAACAGATGCTGCTCAGAAAGTTGTTGCTGCTGCGGAGGCTAAATAATGTCTGTATTAATTAACAAAGACACTAAAGTAATCTGTCAGGGTTTCACTGGCGGTCAAGGTACATTCCACTCAGACCAAGCTATCGCATACGGTACGCAAATGGTTGGTGGTGTTTCACCTGGTAAAGGTGGTCAAACTCACCTAGGCCTTCCAGTATTCAACACAGTACGTGAAGCAGTAGAAGTGACTGGCGCAACAGCAACAGTTATCTACGTACCAGCACCTTTCTGTAAAGATGCAATCCTAGAAGCGATTGATGCAGGTATCGAACTGATCGTAACGATCACTGAAGGTATCCCTACTACAGACATGATCGACGTTAAAGTGAAGCTAGAAGAAACTGGCGTTCGCATGATCGGTCCTAACTGTCCAGGTCTTATCACTCCAGACGAGTGTAAGATTGGTATCATGCCTGGCCATATCCACAAGAAGGGTAAAGTAGGTATCGTATCTCGTTCAGGAACTCTGACGTACGAAGCAGTTAAACAAACAACAGATGAAGGCTTTGGTCAGTCTACATGTGTTGGTATCGGTGGTGACCCTATTCCAGGTTCAAACTTCATTGATATCCTAAAACTTTTCCAAGAAGACCCAGAGACTGAAGCAATCGTAATGATTGGTGAGATCGGTGGTACTGCGGAAGAAGAAGCGGCTGAGTTCATCAAAGCAAACGTAACTAAGCCAGTTGTATCTTACATCGCTGGTGTTACGGCTCCTCCGGGTAAACGTATGGGCCACGCAGGCGCAATCATCTCTGGTGGTAAAGGTACTGCTGAAGATAAATTCGCAGCACTGGAAGCAGCAGGCGTTAAGACTGTTAAGTCTCTTGCTGACATCGGTAAAGGCCTACGTGAAATCACGGGTTGGTAATCAGCTGGATTTTATCTAATGAGATAGAAGTTAACTGAACGATATTAAAAAGGCTTGGTCACTGACCAAGCCTTTTTTGTATGTTTTCAATGATACGAGATACGAGATACGAGATACGAGATACGAGATCGTACTGATAAGTGCTAAGCTCGGCTTCTAACCATTTGAGATAACATAAACATTGCCGCAGCACTGATAACAACAGAAGGGCCGGCCGGTGTGTCATAGAACCAAGACAAGCTCAATCCTCCGAACACAGCGATAGAACCAATTACCGATGCAAGGAATGCCATTTGTTCGGGTGTATTGGCGAATTTTCTTGCCGTTGCTGCCGGAATGATAAGTAGTGAGGTCATGATTAACGCACCAACAAACTTCATACCTACCGCAATCACGATCCCAACCAATAGCATCAAAATAAGACGCATTAAATCAATGTTGATGCCATCAACCGCTGCGAGATCTTCGTTAACGGTCGTCGACAATAGTGGTCGCCAAAAGATAGCAAGTACCACTCCAATCACGGCAGCACCCGCATAGATGAATACCAAATCTGTCGGAGACACTGCAAGCAAGTCACCAAATAGGTAGCTCATTAGGTCAACGCGAACGTTATCTAAGAAACTCACGGCGACAAGACCCAAAGACAGAGCGCTGTGCGCCAAAATACCGAGTAGGGTATCGGTCGCGACCAGCTTTTGTTTTTGTAAAGTCACTAGCAACACAGCTAGCATCAAACAACAAATCAGCAGCGCGAAATACAAGTTAATGTTGAACAGAAAGCCAAGTGCTAAGCCCATCAAAGAAGCGTGAGCAAGCGTGTCACCAAAGTAAGCCATCTTGCGCCACACCACGAATGAACCTAGTGGCCCCGCGATTAGAGCAATGCCCAAGCCAGCTAAAATAGAGGGAAGAAGAAACTCAAGCATTAGTGGTGTCCGTGTTTATGGTTTGAACATTCATGCACGTCGCCTTCGACAGGCTGTCCTGCGAGATCATGATGGTGATGTTCGTGTTGGTGGTGATAAAAGGCTAAGGTCTCTTGGGTCGCGGTGCCAAAAAGTGCGATATAAGAGGGGTGGTGTTTGATGTCTGCCGGTGCGCCTGAACAGCAGATATGGTGATGCAAACAGATAACATCGTCTGTTTTTGCCATCACTAAATGCAGATCGTGTGAAACCATAAATACGGCACAACCAAAACGGTGGCGAATGGTATCGATCAGGTCGTACAGGTCTATTTGGCCTTGTACATCAACACCTTGTGCGGGTTCATCAAGAACCAGTAGATCGGGTCTTCTTAGCAATGAACGAGCAATTAGCACACGTTGGTTTTCACCGCCAGATAGTTGGTGCATGTTGCTCTTTTGTAGATGTTCAGCACCAACGAGCTTCAATGCTTCAAGGATCTCTTGCTGACTGAACTTACCAGTGAGCTTTAGAAAACGTTCTACATTGAGCGGTAGTGAATCATTGAGCTTTAATTTTTGTGGTACATAGCCAATTTTCAGTTTTTTAGCTTTTGTTATTGTGCCTGAAAATTTGGTCTGTAAACCTAATACCACTTTTACTAATGTCGACTTTCCTGCACCGTTTGGCCCAATCAGGGTGGTGATTCTGCCGCGCTCTAAATTTAGAGAGATGTTATCTAGAACTTTTCGACCGTCAAATTCGACGCTCACAGAATCTAGTTGGATTAAATTATCCATGAATAGAACTCATTTGCAATTCGCTAATGTTATAATGTAACATTTACCGCAAGCCTAAGCTACTTTTCTATTAACGAGGAATTATGTCACGTTCATCTTTTATACTTGCTACTTTGCTTTTAGCGCCAAGTGTTGCAAGTGCCAATACTATTCTAACAAGCTTCAAACCAATTCAAATGATTGTGACAGAATTAACGCAGGGCGTTAGTGAACCTGATGTGTTGATGAACAGCAATGCTTCGCCGCACGATTATGCGCTTAAGCCATCGGATGTCAAAAAAGTTCATAGTGCCGATATGGTGATCTGGTTTGGCCCTGACCTGGAAGCTTTTTTGACCAAGGTGATTGGTTCTAAAGAAAACGTTATCAAGATCAGTGAGATTCCGGGGATTAACTTGAGAGAGTTTGGACATGAAGACCACGATGCTCATGAAGGGCACAACCATGGTAGTCATGACCCGCATTTTTGGTTGGGTATCGATCAAGTCGAGGTCGCGGCAAAGTATATCTCAGCTAAGCTAATTGAGTCAGACTCTGATAACGCCATGGCGTATCAAGAGAATCTAGATTCATTCTTGATTGCTTTGAAAGAGAAACAGCAGGCGATTCATGAACAACTCGCGCCAGTGAAAGACAAAGGCTACTACGTATTCCATGACGCGTATGGCTACTTCGAACAAGAATTTAAGTTGAATAATCTAGGTCACTTTACGGTTAGCCCTGAGCGTAAACCTGGCGCAAAAAGTCTGATAGCTATCAAGAAGACTTTGGTGCGTGAAAATGTTCAATGCGTATTTTCAGAGCCTCAATTTACACCAGCGGTGATTGAATCGGTGACTCGTGGAAGTAACGCTAAACAAGGACAACTTGATCCTGTCGGTTCGCAGGTTGAAGTGAAGAGTGGAAGCTATTTTGATTTTCTTCAGCAGCTTACAGATAGTTACACAAGTTGCTTAAGTGGAATGTAATCAATATCGAGTATTCTTTACGACACTTTGTTCTCGTTAATTGATGAATCATGCCGCTTTTTGCGGCATTTTCGTGACCGCTAAGATAAAACCTTCCAACAAATATCAAACCTCCTTTCTCCTTTGTCAATTTCAGCTAAAATAGAAAGATAATAATAAGCACAAAAAAACTCACTTTTTGGTTAGTCAGCAACAAGCGTTGTGAGAACCAATATTTCATGTGTTGTTGCTGTTCAGGATTAAAAGTTGTATCGAATTATTTTAAAAATGTTCATCTTAATGAGCATTTCATTTAGCGTTCTTGCGGTAAATACATCACCCTCCGTTTTCTACCCTTTGCCCGTTCAAGCACAAGGGAACTTCCTTGCGGCAAAAAATCTGTACTTAGGTGAAGGTGGCGGACTCTGGGTTCATGATGTGCATGGAAAAATACTTTTTTATGATGGCAGAACCCTATTCCCTCGAAAAGGTAGCCTTTTGCAATTTTCTTCAGAGAAAGTCGCGTTTCTTAACGATGAGTTTTGGACTTTCTTTGATAATGAGGTGTACCGACATAGCCCAGGAATCGGCAACGCACTTGCATTTAGTTTAAGCCCAGGGGCTGAGATCGCGAATATCGGTGCTTCCGGTGATTATATTTGGGTTACTGATAGCAGTAATTTCTATACGTACAATACTCAATCTTTAGAATTTAGCACTTACTCGCTTCTAAAATTGTATCGGTACAACAATAGCAGCGATATTACGATTTACGATGCTGAGCGGGTGCTGTCAAAATGGGTGCTTGCGACCAGCTCCGGAGTGTACCTTTCTGATAGCCAAGAATTTACTCATATCGCTGCATCAGAAAAAAATCATATAGAGACGCTGTATTTTTCGATGGCAAGACGTGAGTTAGTCATTGGTACATTGAATGGTGCAGTGATTATAGATCTTGCAAATCCTAAGAAAGAAAGGTGGGTGCGTGGTTCGCATGTTCTTTCTCTCGCTGAAACAACCGATCAATACTGGATTGGGACTGAGCATGGTCTTATCAGCTACAACTTTATTACGGGGCAAATTACACGATTTGAACAAGCCGATAATCAAGACTTTTCGTTACCGGGTGAAAAAATATATTCGTTAATTAACGACCATGCTGGTGGAATGTGGGTCGCGACCAATAACGGAATTCGATACTTTTCACTGTTCAGCAGGACATTCTCAAGAACGCCATTAACGGGAATGGGGATGCACTCGAGTAGTGTGGTGATAAACAAAGTACAGCTTGTTCGCGATCAACTGTCTTGGGTTGCTTCTTCCAGAGGTCTCTATTTGGTTGATTCTCAAAGTGAAGATAACCCCGTTCGTGTTTACTCTAACCCAGTACAGGACTTTGAGTTCTTTGGTTCTTCAATTTGGTTGGCGACTGCAGAAGGTATTATTAGTTTCAACACTGATACGTTAGAGGCTGAAAAGGTCGATCTACCAAGAGCGATTGAAGGTGTACCCGTTGAAAACTTTGCACTTGAAGCGAATAACATGCTTTGGATGACCTCGGGACAAAACCTTTATTCGTTATCTATCGAAACCAATAAGTTGACAAGTTATGGTACCGACTGGTTAGTCGATAAATTTTTGCCAGCAAAGATCACCGCTCTCAATATAGGTTTACAAGGTCGTATTTATGTTGGTACTGATCACGGATTCTACTCTTTTCTTGATGAGAGAATTAGCTTTAGTCGTTCAAGCGAGCGGCTTGGCAAAGTGGTCGATATTGAAAAAGCGAAAGATGGATCCCAGTGGTTTGCGAGTAGCTATGGTGTGTATCGAATCTCTAATAACAGTTCTATTATTCAAGAGGTCACTCTTGTTGAGGAAAATATCAGTCCTAAATGTTTAATTAGCGATGATAATGGGATGTGGTTAGGCTCTTCGAAAGGTATTAGCTATTACGGATTGGATGGGCAACTGCATAAACATATCGGCTCACCATTTGGCTTGATCACCAATGAATTGGCTGCAGGTGCGTGTGCTCTGTTTTACAGCTCAGGTAGCCAGTCTACTAGGCTTATCTTTGGCTCAAGATATGGCGTGGTGAGTGCATTAGCTAATGAGCTATTGGTATCAACAACACCTCATAGCCGTGCATTGCTAAGCAAGATAAGTGTCGACCATCAGATAGTATCACTTGGTGGCAAGACAGCTGATTTAGATGAAATTCCTTATGGCTCATCAATCGGTTTTAAGATTGGAATTTTACCAGCGACATACACACCTGCAATGGAGTATCGACTAAGCGACAATGAACCTTGGAGTGAGTTTGAAGGGGGGTTACTAACACTCGATCACCTTCTTCCTGGGGACTATACGTTGGAAGTGAAACCCGTTAAGGACTCCCATTATCGCTTTACGTCAACGAACCAAAGCTTTTCTATTGCGAAACCTTGGTATCTGAGTAATTGGGCAGCAGCAAGCTCTCTTGTATTACTTATCTGTGTAGTGACTGCTTTGGTTTTTTGGCGATCGCGTTACGTCACTTTCGCCAACAGGCACTTAAAGGCGCAAGTTGCATTAAAGACAGATCAACTGAGGCATCAAAGCCGAATACTACTAACGACTAATCAACAGCTTAAAAAACAGTTGTCAGTTAAGAGTGCTCTTGTCACACATACTGCTAATGAACTCTCTTCTGAAGTTAATCATATCGCAGCTATGATCCCAAATTGGAATGATGAACAAGGTAAGTCGCCAATATTGACATTGAAAAATGGCTTGGCTCAGTTGAGTAACACGCCACAAGGGAAGGGAAAGGTTTGTTACGATATAATTTTAATCTTAGAAGCTGTACTCAAAGCTTGGCAGGACGATTTAGCCAAAGCCGGTATTGAACTGGATATTAAAGTTGAAACTAAACAACGACATGTATCCTTGCTGTATTTTAATCTTGATATTATTTTCAACAGTCTAGTCGCTAGCATCATTAAGAGAAATTTTAAGTCACAGAGTATGGTGGTATTGGTTGAAGAGGTTAAAGAGCACCTTGTTGTGACGATTCGAGACCATGGAATGCCTTTCCCAAAATTGACTTCAAGCATTAATGATAATACTGGAAAGTCGACCGACCTAAACATCGAAAAGTTGCCATTATTGATGAACCAGAGCGGTGGTGAACTGAATGCTTTTGTCTCGGACTCTCAAAATAAGGTGCAGCTTTCGTGGCCGATTGAATATCAAGTGTTAGATAATTTGGAAGCTAGTACAATTGAACAGATTGAGACCATTAAACTTACAGTTTCAGCGACGGAGCAACAAAGGTTAAGTGCTGAGCAAGAGTGGAAAAACAGAGTGTCACAGCTTGTAAGTGAAAACTACGCCGATGCAGAGTTCAGTACTGCAAATGCCGCTAAGTACTTGTTCATGTCAGAGAGAAGTTTACAGAGACGTTTTAAATCGGCTTATAACAAGACCTTTAAAGAGCATTTGAATGAAGTGCGTTTAGAGCATGCGTGCGAGCGGTTACTTGCGGGAGAGAGGATTTCAGACGTCGCGTTTGATTCTGGTTTCAATGACCCTTCCTATTTCAGTCAAAGGTTTAAACATCACTTTGGCATGTCGCCATCTAAGTTTGCTGAAAACAACGAAGAGCAGTGAGCTAGGGACGTCCAGTTACAACATAGATAAAGATACTTTGAGCCTCGACATTCGTGTTGGGGCTTTTTTATGCTTCTACGAGATACGAGATACGAGATACGAGATACGAGATACGAGATACGAGATACGAG
>NZ_JBGONH010000061.1:0-28071 GCF_041439075.1 Vibrio sp. FF145 | reverse complement strand
ATTAAAACGCTTTTATCTCGAACAAAATTTAACCTCGAAAGGTCAACACGCCCTAGTGTGAGCAGTCCTTTACTTGGTTTATTAGCCAGCTGTCATATTCAACTATTTTTTAATTTCGCTCTCGAAATAAATAAACTAATGACTCAGATCAACTTAATTGTGTTCATTTGGTGCTTTTTGCAAAACAAAAGTTGAAAGATTCAAAAATTATTGAATAATGGGCTTAACTAAAATTGAAGTAAACACTTCATCCAATTCGTACTGAAACAGGATCCATATCCAATGTCTAATTCGTTTGTTCTGGTTATTAACTCGGGTAGTTCATCCCTAAAATTTGCTGTTATTGATTCTGTTTCTGGTGAAGCCGTATTGAGTGGCTTAGGGGAGTGTTTTGGTCTTGAAGATGCTCGTATGAGCTGGAAGTATCAAGGTCAGAAAACTGAAATTGCCATTCAAGGTGAAGATAACCACCACAAAATTGCCATTGGCAAACTGGTTGGATTGATGGAAGATCTAGGCTTCACTGCTGATATAGTGGCTATCGGGCACCGTATCGTTCACGGCGGCGAGAAGTTCACTCAAACGGTTCGTATTACTGAAGAAGTAACGAGTGAGATTGAGAGCCTATCTGACCTAGCTCCACTGCATAACCCTGCAGGTGCTATTGGTATCCGCGCTGCGATTGAAGCTTTCCCTTCTTTACCTCAATTTGCTGTATTTGATACGGCTTTCCACCAAACAATGCCACAACGTGCATTTACTGGTGCAATCGCAAAAGAACTATACACAGACTTCGGTGTTCGTCGTTACGGTTTCCACGGTACGAGCCACTACTTCGTTAGCCGTGAAGCTGCGAAAATGGTCAACAAGCCAGTTGAACAAGCTAGCTTCATCTCTGTTCACCTAGGTAACGGTGCATCTGTATGTGCTATCAAAGACGGTAACAGTGTTGATACGTCAATGGGCTTCACACCGCTTTCTGGCCTTATGATGGGCACACGTTGTGGTGATTTAGATCCAGGTATCATCGAATACCTACTTAAAAAAGGTTGGTCACAAGAGCAAGTCTTTAATTCTCTAAACAAGGAGTCTGGTTTCCTTGGCGTGTCTGGTCTAACGAGCGATGCTCGTGGCATTCTAGAAGCGATGGAAGAGGGCCACGAAGGCGCTAAGCTTGCTTTCGAGGTGTTTACTTACCGCGTTGCTAAATACGTTGCTTCTTACCTTGCAACGCTAGACTCTTTAGACGGCATCATCTTCACTGGTGGTATCGGTGAGAACTCTCTACCAATTCGCCGTGAGATCCTAAGCAACCTTAAGATTCTTGGTTTTATTGAAGACGTAGCAGGCAATGAAGCCGCTCGCTTTGGTGCAGAAGGCATCATCGCTAAATCAGAGATGTTAGACGCAGTAGCAATGGTTATTCCAACGAACGAAGAGTTCGTGATTGCTCAACAGTCGGTAGAGCTTCTGTAATTTAAGTAACTGTTTAAGTAAATATAGACGATTTGAAAGCGAGCCCTGGTGGCTCGCTTTTTTGTTTCTTGTTCGGGGTCCCTTACATGAAACTACACGCTAATCATCATCTCTATTCAGGTAGACCTTCGTTAATTTAATTACCGTTTCTGCGAGAACGCAAAATTATGAGAATATGGAATTGTTTCTTTGCTAGTTATACTTGTTAGTCAACATAAGCCACTAAGCTAGGTTCTTTGTAGATGCAATAACTCCAGTCGCATTTCCGTTGTTGTCTTGAATTATTGAACCTTATTTTGAGGTGTGACCAGTTAATAGGCACACCGTACTAAAGGTATTAATCCCATCCGTTACCTGGCTCAAACCTTTCTTTATTTGCTTTCTTTCTCCTTATCGAAAAGTCTTTTTTCTGAGTATTCCCAACCGTCGAACCTCGTTTTTACCTACTTTTATACGACATTATCCAATGTCTTAAGAGGCTTGTTCTTTTTATGATTTTGTTTTTATTGATTATTTTGTAAATAGCAATGTTGCATATCGTGCTGGAGGGGTAGGCGGCAAAATATATATTGCAAATATAAATGATATTTGTTCTTATTCGCTTTAATTGTGATTTATAAACTAAACCGGAATTAGAATATGAACGTTAGATTGGCTTTCACCCCCCTCGCTTTGGCAATTGGAGGTGTATTAACCACAGTGGCTACCGTGTCGAATGCAATGGCTTCAGAAGAAGTAACGGTGGATGAAACCGTGCAAGTTATTGGTCATCAGTACGAAGGCTACGCGGAGCACATGCCGCAATCGGGTACCAAAACGGATGTCGAATGGCTCGATGTCCCACAAGCCGTTTCAGTGGTCACTAAAACAGAGATGGAAGACCGTGGTGCGGTCCGTTTAGTGGATGCTCTTGATGGTGTTGCTGGTGTCAATAATACCTTAGGTGAAGGTAGTCGAGACCAATTTGTAATTCGTGGCTTTGATGCACTGAATGACATGTATCGTGATGGCATGCGTGATGATGGAACTTTACAGTCGTATCGAAGCCTATCCAATATTGAGCGTGTTGAAGTGGTAAAAGGCCCAGCAGGAGCTCTGTATGGTAGAGGCTCTGCCGGCGGTATCATTAACTTAGTCACCAAGCGAGCGAATGGTGACACATTTACCAATGTGAATGGCAGTGTTGGCAGTAACAGCCAATTTGTAGGGCAGGTGGATAGCTCAATGGCGTTTTCAGATAAGGTCAATGGACGTATTAACCTGGAACACCGACAGGCTGATTCGTATGTAAACCATGTCGATTCTAATGATTTCTTTATTGCACCAACCATTCGAGTGCTGCCAGCTGAAGGGCATACCGTTGACTTAGATGTCGAATATGCACACCAAGAGCTGGTGCCATATCGTGGTGTTCCATCCAAAAATGGCAAACCTGTCGATGTCTCTGAGAGTTCTTTCTACGGTGGCACTAACGATTATCAAGAGTCCGATAGCCTGCGTGTTGGCATTAATTATGAGTGGCGCTTGAATAGCGAGTGGGTATGGACAAACCGAGCGGCATACAATCATATCGAACTTGAGCAAAAGGGCACGCGTCAAGGCACTGTGACGGGAGATAAAGTCTCTCAAACCGTGAACAATTTCGGTTATGACCCTCGAACCACAACGACGATGCAATCCGAGTTAGTGTGGGAAACCGATTCTAACCAAATGATGTTTGGTGCGGATTATAACCAGATCAATATCGATTTAACGCTAGCAAGCGATAAAACCTTACCTCCGAAACACATCTATAACCCCGTCGTAGGAGCAACGCCTGATCCGGGTTTCAAGCCTTTCCGTGATAACACAACGACGACGACGGGTATTTACCTTCAAGACGTTTACACCTTGGGTGATCTATCGGTGATAGGTAACGTGCGCTATGACTCTATGGAACTTGAACAGCAAAAAGCCGGGAAAGCCCAAGAGAAGCTAGATGATAACAAAGTGAGCTACCGTGGTGGCTTGGTCTATCGTATCAACAACGATATGTCGGTATACGCAAGCTTAGCTCGTTCGTGGCAATTGCCTTACTCCGGTATTTATATCAACCCTAAACTGGCTGAATTCTTCCATACCGATCTAAAAGAAGTGGGTGCGAAAGCTTACTTACTCGATAACGCTTTGATGCTCAATGCCGCTATTTTCCAAATTGATCAAGAACAACCACAAACCAATATTAATGGCGACGTTATCAATAAGATTGAAGCACGTCACCAAGGTATTGAACTGGAAGCTCGCGGTCAGATTACAGAGTTGTGGGATATTTCAGTTGGTTATAGCTACTTAGATGCAGAAGATAAAGATACAGGTAAAAAGCCGAATGATGTATCCGATCATCTGTTCTCACTCTGGAGTACTTACCAATTATACGAAAACTGGCGTTTGGGCGGTGGTGTGAAATACGTAGGGGACCGCTACGCAGGTAACAATGAAGCCGTCGCATTAGGTGATTACACCACTGTTGATTTGATGGCAGCGTACACCTCGGGTCGTCACAAAGTTCAAGCGAACGCTTATAACGTACTTGGCGAGAAATACATTCTTGGGGCAACCAGTGGTAAGTCGGGTACTAACCAGATTGGTTACGGAGCGCCAGCTGAATTCATGCTCAGCTACGGCTATCAGTTCTAAAAGCGAGTTCAGCTCTAAGAGTCGTTAATTTTTAAGCGTTATTACGTTTCTAAGAGCTAGTACGTGACTAAAAGCTATTTCAACTGAAAAACTATTGATTTGTTCGCTATGAGTGAGTGAACAGTTGGCCTCATTTTGAGGTCGTTTAGCCCAATGGGTCAAAGCGTTGGCATAACTTAAAAGCACAGCCTTTGACCCTAATTTGCCTACTTAGGAGATTTTCATGCCTTACCAGAATTTGGATGGTAAACCCCACGCGCAACATAAACTGCGCTTGACCGTACTTGCAACAGCCATCGCTTCAGTGACTTCCATGAGTGCATTCGCTGCGTCTGATCCGCAAACGACGACCATGGAAACGGTTGTCGTGACGGGCAGTTTGATCGGTAATTCAGAATTAGAAGATGTGAAAGAGTATCCGGGAGCGCGTACCGTTCTAACTAACGAACAAATTAAAAAGACTGGCGCACTCTCTATTGATTCAGCATTTCAAAGTGTACCGGGCATTAAGGTTCAAGACGAAACGGGCACGGGTGTATTGCCTAACATCTCGGTGCGCGGCTTGAAAGCGAGCCGCAGTGGTCATGCTCAATTTCTAATGGATGGTGTACCACTGACTCTTGCGCCTTATGGTCATACCGGACAATCTATTTTCCCAGCAACGCTATCGATGCTTGACCGAATTGATATCGTACGTGGTGGTGCGGCTGTGCAGTATGGGCCAAACAACGTGGGTGGTGTGATCAACTTGGTGACTAAGCCTATTCCACACCAATGGCAAACGGAAATCAGTAATCGCTTTACGGTATTTGAAGATGGTAATACACCGCTTAATGACTTTTACCTACGCACGGGTGGTTGGTTAACCGATACGCTGGCACTTCAAGTGGAAGGTAACTTCCTAAAAGGTGAAAGTTTCCGCGATCATTCAGATACAGATGTAAAAAACTTCCAAGCGAAGTTGCAATGGTTACTCAGCGATACCCAGGAGCTACAAGCATTCGTTCAGCGTTACGATGCAGATACCCAAATGCCGGGCGCTTTGTCGCCAAAAGATTACCAGCAAGATCGTACTCAATCGAAGCGACCATATGACGAATACAAAGGCACATCAACGCGTTGGAGCCTGAAGTATTTGCATGATTTGAATATTGCGGATGGCGCAGAATTGGAAGTGCTAACATTCGGTCACCACTCTGAGCGTTTCTTCCAATGGGGCTTTAATAGCGCAGGCGGTCACTGGGCGGATCCAGCATTACCATCAACAGATATTCGTACCTCACCACGTGAATTCGCGGTTTATGGTGTGGAACCTAAGTTAGCGATGTACTTTGACGGTAATACGGTGACGCAAAACTTGATTGTGGGTGCTCGCTATGTAAGTGAAGATATCGATTACAAGCTAACGCAAACGCCAATTACTGGCGGAGTAACAAAAGTGCCACGTGATTGGAACTTGAATACCGATGCTTTCGCAGGTTACATCAGCAATGAAGTTGGCCTGTTTAACGACGTGCTAAAGGTTACTCCGGGTATTCGTTACGAATCGATTGATATGACCTTTAATGATTTAGGTAAAGCACAGAGTACAGACAACAAAGTGACCGAGTGGTTACCGGGCTTAACCGTGGCATACCATTTAACTGAGCAATGGGTTGGGTACACCAATGCGCAGAAATCTTTGCGCGCACCACAAATCGCTTACATCCGAGGCAAGGGTGAAGAGGGCAGTGAGCTAGCATGGAACTACGAGTTGGGTGCTCGTTACAATCAAGATTCAACTAGCTTTAATGTTGCGCTCTACCGCATTGATTTTGAAGACCAACTCCAATGGCAAAGCGGAACACAGACCTTTGATAATATTGGTAAAACGCTTCATCAAGGTATTGAGCTCTCAGGTCGTTATGTTCCGCAGGCTATGCAAGCTCTGAGTTTAGGCGCGGGTTATAACTATTTGGATGCGACGATAGAGGCAGAAGGTGCAAACAAAGGTAAGCAACTTCCTTACACATCGGAGCATCAACTTAGCTGGGATGCGACTTACGCCTTTAGCAAGGTAGATACGACCTTATCTGGTTACTATTTCAGTGAGTCTTATTCTGACAATGCCAATACCAGTGCTGAAGATGCATCGGGTTCGAAAGGCAAAGTACCTGCTTACATGGTATGGAACTTAAACCTAGGCTCAGACTTGTATAAAGATGAAAACAGTAAGTTACGCATGAATGTTGCAGTGAACAATTTGTTTGCTGAGGACTACTACTTCCGCGGTATTGATACCAGTCCGGTTGGCCGCTATCCAGCGCCAGGGCGTTCATACACTTTGGATCTGAACTATCAGTTCTAATCGGTAATTGATTAAAAATAATAACGAATATAAGTCGCCAATATTATTGGCGACTTTCACGGTTCTAGTGTTTAAGGAAAAGTAAATATGGAAAACAGTTCTCGACTTTTATTTTCGAATCAATGGCTGCTGCCGAACGGACTGCTGTCATTCAAAAGGCATTTTTTATTCAGCAGGATAGCGATAACCTTAGCTTTGTTGGCTTTAAGCTTGTTCTCATTCTCCAGTTCAGCAAAAACGAGGATCATTCAAGATGAGCAAGGTCAGTTTGAGATAGCGACTACCCCGCAACGCGTTGTGGTGTTGGAGTTCTCATTTGTCGATGCGTTAGCTGCGGTAGGCGTGTCTCCGGTTGGTGTTGCCGATGACAATGATACTTCGCGAGTGATTCCGGCGGTGCGTGAATTAGTGCAACCATGGGAATCGGTTGGGATGCGTTCGCAGCCTAGTCTAGAAGCTATTGCGGTATTAAAGCCCGACCTGATCATTGCCGATGCAGAGCGTCATCGTACGGTTTATCAAGATCTACAGCGAATCGCACCAACTCTGCTGCTCAAAAGCCGTGGAGAGACTTATCAAGAGAACTTGGAATCTGCGCTTAAGGTCGGTATCGCCCTCGACAAGCAATCGGCAATGGAACAAAGAATTCACCAACATCAACAAGCCATGGTGGAATTTAAAAGTCATTTCTCGGTTAAACAAACTGTCCAATTTGCTGTTGTGTCGGAAAAAGGAATGTGGCTACATAGCCCTGCTTCGTATGCAGGAGGTGTACTCACCACATTAGGTATTGCTAGCCCAATAGTGGATCCGACAGACAAGGCGTACTTACCAACCAGCTTTGAGTTGTTGTTGAAAACGAATCCAGATTGGTTGCTCCTTGGTGCTTACTCAGATCCAAATATCGTTGATGATTGGCAGAAAAACCCACTGTTTAATGTCTTAACATCCGCGAAGAATCAACAAGTGGTAGAAGTGTCACCAGCACTATGGTCATTGAATCGAGGCATGTTGGCCGCGGAACAAATGGCGAAAAATCTAGAGCAGATCTTGGATCGTTCATGAGTTCGATGTTGCTCTCTAGAGGTAAGCGACGTTCGCTTATAGTGTCGTGGCTTACGGTATTGGTGTCGTGGCGAGTCACGTTATTTACGGCTTTAGTGTCGTGTTTGGCGATGTCTGGTTACGTGGCCTCTATGCTAGGTTGGTCGAATTTCTCCCTAATATTGAGTGACTTAGTTCACTATTGGTTTGCGTTTGATGAGAGCAATATGACTCATCAAATATTGGCGACACTTAGAGCTCCAAGGGCTCACGCTGGGTTATTGATTGGTGCAAGCTTAGCCGTCGCCGGACTGTTGATGCAGGGATTAACACGTAACCCACTTGCGTCGCCATCAATTTTAGGTATTAACGCTGGCGCAGCCTGTTTTATGGCTTTAGCGGCGATAGGCATACCTGTGGTGAGTGATTTAAACCCGATCCTTAATGCTGTTCTTGGTGCATTGCTAGGCGGTGGTGCTGTGATGCTCCTCGGTGGCTTCTTCTCCGAACGTTCTCATCCGTTACGTTTGGTTTTAGCGGGTATCGCCATTACTGCTTTATTGATTGGGTTAACTCGAGCAGCGTTGATTCTAGCTGATGATATGGCTTATAGCGTGCTGCATTGGCTTACCGGTTCATTGTCTAGCGTGGATGAGGGACAGTGGCAACAGCTTTGGCCGCCAGCAGTGATTGGTTTGGTGTTGGCTGTTAGCCTTGCTCGTAACCTCAACTTATTGGCGCTTGGTGAAGAAGTGGCTGTGGGGTTGGGCAGTAATATCCGGCTTACTCGCCTCATGAGTGGATTGGCTATCGTGTTGCTTGCGGGTGCCAGTGTCGCTATCGCTGGTCCCATTGGCTTTGTAGGATTGTTGGTTCCTCATTTGGTTCGGCCCATGGTTGGGCACAATTACCATCTACTGATTCCTATCTCCGCAATGGCAGGTGCAGCATTAGTGTCTTGGTCAGATGCGTTGTCACGATCGATTGCTTTCCCGACTGAAACGCCCGTTGGTGTTATTACAGCCCTACTTGGGACACCTTGTTTTATTTTGATTGCGACGAGGAGATCTTAATGCACCATCACACTAAGATAGTTTTGTTATCAGGGGTTCTCATATTAGTGGCATCTGCGGGCTTGTTTGTCGGTGCAGCGTCACTTTCTATTCCTCAAGTCATCGAACATTTGGTCGCCTTTTCCAGTGACGACTTTGTTATCCATCAGTATCGACTACCACGTATGTTACTCGCGATAAGCGTGGGCGCAGGGTTGGGGCTATCTGGCGTATTAGTGCAAGGCGTGATACGTAACCCGTTAGCATCGCCTGATCTTATGGGCATTAGCGCCGGGGCAGGGCTTGCTGCGACTGCGAGTTTAGTGTGGTTCCCTAATGCGGCAGTTAGCGTACTGCCTGTGGTGGCGATGTTCGGTGGGGTATTGGCTGCTGGGTTGATTGCGCTATTGGCATGGTGGTCAAGGCCAACACCCGCCAAGTTGGCCTTGATTGGTATTGCAGTGAGTGCGTTTCTGGCGAGTTGTATCGACTTCTTGCTTGTCACTAACCCCATCGAGATCAACACTGCGATGGTATGGCTAACTGGCAGCCTTTGGGGGCGAAATTGGCAGCAAGTTCCCTTTATTTGGGGAGCATTGCTCTTGTTGTTGCCAATGGCATTTTGGCTTGCTTGGCGATTGGATGTGATGGGGCTTGGTGAGGAAAGTGCCACCACATTGGGTACTAAGCCAAAACAGATACAAGCTCTTGCGCTATTGGCCGCTGTGTTGCTTGCCAGCGTCAGCGTTTCAGTGGCTGGAACGATCAGTTTTGTGGGTTTATTAGCACCTCACTTAGCGCGCTTGTTGTTTGGGCATAATCATAAGTTGTTAATCCCGGCGTCTGCTCTGGTGGGCGCGATTTTGGTTACTTGTGCCGACGGCTTGGCAAGAGGTCTACAACCACCGATTGAATTGCCTGCAGGGGTACTTACTTCTGTCATTGGCGCGCCTTATTTCATCTTTCTTCTCTATCGCTATCGAGGTTGGTAACCATGCTAAAAACGCAGAATCTTTCCGTCGCGTACGGCAAACAAACGATCATACCGAACCTTTCGGTGTCCATCCCAAAGGGAAAAATCACAGCCTTAATTGGACCCAATGGATGTGGTAAATCTACCTTGTTAAAGACGTTAGTCAGGATCAATAAGCCGGTGACAGGAGAAGTGTTATTTGAAGACAAACCGTTGTCGAGCTATGGCGATAAAGTGCTCGCGCGTTCGTTGTCGCTTCTGCCGCAAATATTGGTCAGCCCTGAAGGCATTTCGGTCAGAAAACTGGTTGAATATGGCCGTTCTCCTTATGTGTCCCATTGGGGAAGGTTAGGGCAAGAAGACCAAGCGATTGTCGAACAAGCAATGCGTGATACCGGCGTACTTGAGTTTGCTGATAAACCGATTGAGTCACTGTCGGGTGGGCAGCGTCAAAGAGCATGGATAGCGATGATAATAGCGCAAGACACAGATGTCGTGATGTTGGATGAACCGACCACTTATCTTGATATGTCTCACCAAGTTGAATTAATGAACTTGATGCAGCAGATGAATGACAAGGGAAAAACGGTGGTGGTTGTGCTCCATGATCTGAACCAAGCGAGCCGTTACTGCGATCATTTGATCGTTTTAGAAAGAGGTGGTTTAGTGGCTGAAGGCACCCCCGATGAGGTGATGACCGAGACATTGCTGAATGATGTTTTTGATCTCAAAGCGAGCGTATTTCGTGACCCTATATCCAATACGCCGATGTGTGTGGCGATTTAAGCAAATAGCCGATGATTAAAGTTGTCAGTATGGCTTGCTGTGCATCCGGTTAAAATAATCAGAGCGAATCAATTTTTGGTGTTGATTGAGATAGTATTTTGCTATAAAACGCGCATAATCTCGCTATACAACACTTAAAGAAGAAATTACCTATGACGACCTTTCAATACTACTTTCACCAACTGCCTTGCTTCGACTGTAAAAAAACGACAGTAAGTACTGATCTTGGTTGGTTAACGCCTGCGATGAAAGATACTGCTCTAGAGCAAGTGACAAAGACACTTGCGGAAGGTGAAGTTACGCCTGATCTTTCAGCAAATGTGGTTTGTACCAAAGACGAAGCTCGCGAGTATCTATTACTGAATTTCTTCGGTTATTCAGAAGAAGAGTTAGCGAGCGGAATTGAAGCTGATGATGAGCAAGAAGTCGCGGATGAAATTGCAGAACTTCTAGAAGAAGGCCAAGATACAATCACCTTCGAACATGAAATTGCTCTTCAGTGCTGTGCTGATTGCGATGTTGAAGAAGAGTCAAACTAAGCACTCGCATTTAAGTATTAGTATTAATGTAGATACATCCATTAATACGGTGTGATGTTCAAATGAAGAAAGGCGTTAGCGGATTGAAGTCCGCTAGCGCCTTTTTTATCTCTAGATCGCTAAGACTTTTGAGTATCTATAATGCTTTGTTTGCTCAGTTGAGAAAGGATCTCTGCGGTTTTCTCGCGGAATAAATCTCTTAATAAGCGAACCGTTGGTGTGATGGATTGACGACTAGGGCAGACTAACCACAACTCGGTTGGTGTTGGTTTAAATTCAGGCATAACTTTAACCACTTCGCCCGAAAGCAAATGCTTCGACATATCTAAACAAGACTTTATCGCCACGCCTTTACCGGCAACACACCAACGTCTAACAAGGTCAGCATCGTTCGATGCACGATTCCCTTTCAGCTTCACTTTGTGATCCTGCTTACCATCGTTAAACACCCATTCGTCTTGCAACATATCATGCAGCTGATAAAGCAAACCATTATGTTGAGCTAAGTCACTCGGGTGTTTTGGTGTTCCCATTTCAGCCAAATATTCAGGAGCCGCACACAATATTCTCGGCACATCGCAGATCTTGAAACCATACATGTTGGCGTCAGTAGGGGAGCCATAGCGAAGCGCCATATCAACGGAGTCACGGTAAAAATCGATATTACTGTCGCTAATGCTGGTGCGAAGTGTCGCCTTGGGGTATTCAAGCAGAAATTCATCTAACCAAGGTGTGATGAGGTTGCGGCCTAGATCCGATGAAAGCGCAATGCGGATTTCTCCATCGAGAATACCAAGCTCTTCGCGCATGCTGAGCTTGGCTTGCTCTAATATTTTCAAGGCCTGTTCACACTCAGGTAAATAGCGTTCGCCTGCTGAAGAGAGCCTTAAATGGCGAGTAGTTCTTACAAACAGTTCAGCGCCTAGTGCGGCTTCAACTCGTTTGACGGCAGCACTCGCGGTTGCAGTACGCATGTCTAGGGTGGTGGCTGCTGCGGTGATGCTGCGAAACTCCGCCACTTTTAAAATGACCTGTAAGTCTTCAAGAAGCATCTTATCTACCTGTGTTTGATAATGTTCTAAACATTGTATTGAAATCTTTGCTAATCACAAAGCGGGTTAACCCTTATTTACCTCTTCTAAGCTAACTTTATACGCTTAATTATCAAAATATATTTGAAAATCATTCAAATGTTAGACGGTTTATCTAGAGTGAGAATTGACTAAGATTAACTCGTCTAATTCAAGGAGAAAGCACAATGTCAGTACCATCAAAAATGAAAGCTATTGGATTTACTCAGTCATTTTCGATTACAGAGCAAGACAGTTTATTTGAGTTTGAAACGAGTCTGCCAGAACTAAAAAATAATGACTTGCTGGTAAAAGTGAGCGCGACTTCTATCAACCCTGCTGACGCAAAAATTCGTATTCGTAGTGCTAAGGATAAAACACTCGAACAACCTAAAGTGCTGGGCTATGACGCAGTCGGTGAAGTTGTCGGTAAAGGTACAGACGTTGAAGGTTTTGAATTAGGTGACCGTGTTTACTACGCTGGTGACGTCACTCGCATGGGGGCTAACGCGGAATACCAAGCCGTTGATTACCGTATTGCGGCGAAAGCACCAAAGAGCCTTTCTGATGAAGCTGCTGCTGTGATGCCGCTAGCGACACTCACTGCGTGGGAAGCGTTGTTCGATCGCCTACGTGTTCGTCCTGAAGAGCAAAAGTCGATTCTGATTATTGGTGGCGCTGGTGGCGTAGGTTCAATCACTATTCAATTGGCGAGTCAACTGACTAACCTGACTGTCATTGCGACGGCTTCAAGACCTGAAACCGAGCAGTGGGTAAGGGATATGGGTGCAGACCATGTGGTGAATCACCGTAACTTGGTTGAGTCTGTGCGCGAGCAAGGCATCCAGCATGTCGATTACATTTTTAATGTTGCGGATACCAAAGGGCACTGGGAATCGATGGTGGAGCTGATTGCACCACAAGGCATGATCAGTTCGATTGTGGAATTCGATGGTGGAATTGATTTGTCGGCGCTTCAAGGTAAGTCTGTCGGTTTTGTGTGGGAGCTGATGTTTACACGTTCATTGTTCAACACAGACGATATCCAGAAGCAACAAGACATCTTATTCCAAGCTGCGAACTTGATTGATGCAGGCCGCATTAAATCGACGCTTACCACCACATTGAATGGCTTTAGTGTTGAGACTCTGAAAGATGCGCACCAACGTATTGAAAGCAGTACGTCGATTGGAAAAACAGCCATTAAATATTAAATATTAATAGTTAATGATTTAGATCTTTGACGGTTTGAAACATTGATCTTTTGAACGCTTGAATAGAAAGCCCCTGATATCTATCGCGAATCGGTAAGATATCAGGGGCTTTTGTTCGTCTGTGGTTTATTCAGGCTTTACCTTATTCCAACAAAGCGTTACTCCGTTTCTTGCGAGGTTTTGAATTGAATCTGAAGTAAGTTTAGCTCGAAGGGCAGAGGCTGTTTGTCCGCAATCAAAAAGCCGATCTGTTTAATGTCTTGAGCTTTAAGCGCCGGAGCTCCGTTGAGTAACCGACCTCTAAACACCGCTTGAAAGTCCTTTAGTCGGAAGGCTTTCTTGAGTTGTTCACCTTTAATTGTCTCAAAGTTGTGCTTGTAGTTGGTCCTGTTTCCATCTATCCACGTTGTGAACCTTAATTGGTAAGTACGACCATCACCCACAAACGTCAAATCTAATCTGTCCGTTTCAGAGCTTAGTGTTTTAACAGAGCGATTGATTGAACTGAAGCCACCATTGTTCTCTAACGATAGTTCGCCCTTAAATTGACTCGTCTCGCCATCATGAATAAGACCGCCTGTTGAGATGCCGCCCATCACATTGTCGTTGGTCGCTGTCCAATTCTTCTGTTCGTTCGCTTGTGTAAAATCAATCATATCTATTCCTGCTACAGATACTTGAGACCATAAAAAAGAAAAGCTGAGTATTAGCCACAAAGAAGCGATTCGTTTGCGCAGTAAGTGCGTTTTAAAGTCAGTTTCGTGCATGATTTTATCTATTAGTTGCTAGGGCGTGTTGACCTTTCGTACTTACGGAGAAGGCTCTGTAGCAAGCATAGCCAGACAATGGTTGATGAAGTCTTCATAGTTCGACGCTTTGTCGTATTCGATTTTTAATGAACCATGGAACATCAGGGTTACCGTAACGTCTCTGTAGCTTAGCCAACAGGTGTAACCGTCGTAATCATGCCAAGCAAATATCTCACCTATTTGATATTTATTGTCCAACTGTTCGCCCGTTGAACGAAGGTAATCGAACACTCTGAGAAATTCTTTGATGGTAATTCTGCTGTCCATGTATCACTCCCGCTACGCAGTCGACTAAAAAATGCTAAGTGCTTGTATTTCAATTAACTACGGTTTGGTTCTGCATTGCGATCACTGAGGGGAGGCCTGTATACAGCATCCATTTCATCGGCTCACTTTGTGGAAGGTGTGGTTTGGATAGAACACCTCCCATAAAGTCACTGGTATTAAGTACAAAGAACATAATACGAGGCAAGAGAGTTACATTGGATTAGGTCGTCTAAACTTACAGTTTGTATGTAGTCAAAGCAGAACAACTTGGACTCTAAAGACGTTCTCGAAAATAAACGTAAATTAGTTCTTTACCTCAACTTAACTTGAGGTATTAGGATATGCAACGTCGCTTAAGAGAATACTTTAAGGAGAGAAGAATGATCCAACTTGAACATGTAAATTTAGTGGTTAAAGATATCCCAGAGATGCTGACTTTCTATAAAGCAGCTTTCCCTCACTGGTATGTGCGTGATGAAGGGCAAGGCGAATGGTCTGGCAAGCCACGTAACTGGCTACATTTTGGTGATGAATACCAATACATCGCATTGAGCGATCACGGCGAAGGAGAAAACAGATATTTGGCTGGGCATTCTGTCGGTCTCGCGCATTTTGCTTATGTAACCAACAATATCGAGAGCGTGATTGAGCGCCTTATTGATGTGGGTTTCCCTATTGCCAAACCTGGAGCTGAAGAACCTTATCGCAAAAACGTTTACTTTGTCGATCCGGCGGGCTTTGAAATCGAATTTGTAGAGTACTTGAGTGATGATCCCAAGCTGCGCAATGCCACGTAGTAGAACTCGTAATCGAGTTGGTGTACTAGAGCAAGATTGTTCGAAATAAAACGTCCAAGAAAGGGTGCTAGGAAGACTTACAAAAAGGGCATTGTGGAATATTCCGCAATGCCCTTTTTATATCTATTAGCTGATTGGCTAACTGATCTTTACTCTGTTAGTCGCTTAGTCGCTTAGTCGCTTAGTCGCTTAGTCGCTTAGTCGCTTAGTCGCTTAGTTGGTTACTTAGCTACTTAGCCTTGAATGGCACTAACAACTGTTTGCCAAACACGTTAATGAGTGCGCCCGTGACAATTAGACCACCACCTAGGTAAGTCCAAACTGATGGAATCTCATTGAAGATCCACACGCCTAACAGCGCTGAGAATACGATTTGAACGTATGAGTAAGCCGAAGCTTTACCGGCAGCTTGAGTTTGCATCGCTTTGGTTAAACCGTATTGACCGATCTGAGTGAAAATCCCGACCAGAACCAACATAACGGTTAAGAATAAGCTCGGCCATACAAAGTCGTTCCAGATCAGGGCTGTTGAGATTGGAAGAGCAACCAGCGGGAAATAGAAGATGATCACTGAGCTATCTTCAGTTTGGCTAAGCTTTCTCACAATTACATAAGCAATTGAGCTACCAAACGCGCCCAATAACGCCACCATAATGCTGAACATGGGTAACTCGCTGTTTACGCCGCTGTTCATGCTTGGTTGTACCATCACCAGCAATCCCGCGAGGCAGAATGCAATGCAGATCATGGTCGACTTTTGCACGCGCTCTTTTAAGAACAACACGCCAAGCAACGCGGTAAACACGGGATGTACGTATTGTAGAATGGTCGCTTCTGCTAGTGGCAAGGTGGTGACGGCGTAGTAAACACACATTAACGCCGCAGTACCGACAGCACCACGCACAAACAAGAGTGGTTTGTTATTACCCCAGATCGAAATGCCTTTTCGTTTCACATCGATGTAGCTGATGATCAAAGAGACCAAAGCCCTTGCTGCAACAATTTCAAATACAGGTATACCGTAGTTGCTGATGTATTTCACACAAGCAGACATCAGTGCGAATCCAAAAGCGGAGAGGATCATGAACCTAACCCCAACAGGGATCATTGAAACAGAGAAAGAAGGCATAAAAATATCAATCGGGTGAGGGAAGGGGAATCATAGCTTAATTTAAGAGAGTCGACCAAAGCCTTTGTCTTGCTCTATTACACCAAACCATTGATATTGCTGTGCGAGTGATTTCAGCAACTCGATCTCTTTGGCTGTCTCTTCCCTCAGCCATTCAATAAGGTCATTGATGATAGGCGTGTGTGTACGCTGGTGCATGAAGTAAGTCCAAGCACTGTGTTGAATCTTTGCATCCTTAGGGCAGTACAAGAAGCCCCGTTGTAGATCCTGTAAAACCAACAGTAAATCCGTCACCGTGACGCCTTCACCTGACAAGCAAGCACTGAGTGCCATATCCAAAGACAAGAAGCTGGTATTTCTAACGGGCTTTTTCGGTGGGAACTCGACATCAGCCAGCCACACTTTCCAGTCGTGATGATCTAAGGTCGGGTGGAGTCTTGGTAAGGTTAAGAGCGAATCGAGGTCAATATCTTTGTTCGTTAAACTAGTCGAACAGACCGGCGCCATAAACTCTTCACGTAAGAAGGTGATGTTAGGTGCCTTGTCATAGCGTTTTTTGAAGCGCGTGTGAAAGATCAGCAGGTCATATTCGCTGCTGTTGATCGATTCGTCTTCCTCAATCACAGGCACAATGACGATTTCATAATCTTGATAACGCTCGTTTAATTCCCGTACTTTAGAGATCAATACGCGCGTCGCGAAACTCAAAGTCGCTTTGATCACAATACGTTTCTGCTTTGGCTCGCCCCAAGAAGCAATAACCGTTTCGACATTGGCATAGCTTTCACGTAAAGCCACATACAAATCGTGACCTTGTTCTGTTAGTTCAATCGCTCGATGCTTACGAATAACCAATGATGCGTTTAACTCATCTTCAAGCTGTTTAATCTGACGGCTGATCGCACTTTGTGTCACATGCAGTTCATCGGCGGCCAACGTAAAGCTCATCAGCCTTGCAGCAGCTTCGAAGGCTTTTAAGCCATTATGGGATGATGGCAAGCTAGGATATGGGGTCATAATTCGTTCGCATGAGTTTATGGAATGTTAGAGTCGCAAATTTATCAATTGAACGCCAGCTTCATCGATCGTATTTTGGGCGAAATTACCTGAGGCGCTCATGAAAAAAATACTCACTCTTGCATTCCCTTTGATCATTTCACAGCTGATCTCTATGGCGTTAGTCCTTACTGATGTTTGGATGATGTCGCGTATCAGTGTGTCAGCCCTTGCGGCTGGTGGCTTAGGCGCCTCTATCTACTTTTTCATCTTTATTATTGCGAGCAGCACCGTGGGGTGTGTCGCGAACTTGATTGCGATCGCTTACGGTCAGCGCGTAGCTCGCCCTGAGTTTGGTAATACACAAATCAGATTGGCGGTGAAAGGCGCAACCATGTTGGCATTCGTGCTCAGCGTGACCTTAATGGCCAGCTTCTGGTTTGCTCCGTTGGTATTAGAAGCAGCCAAACAGCCACCAGAAGTGATCACTTTAGCCATGGAATATGTCCATGCTTTGAAGTGGGTGATGTTGCCTTCGCTTATCTTGTTGGTACTTCGTGGCTTAACCAGTGCGTTTGGCAATGTGCGTTCTATTCTTGTGATGTCTGTTATTACCGTAATTCTGAATGTGCCAGTGAGCTACTTCTTAACTTTCCAATTAGACATGGGTTTAACCGGTTTAGGGCTAGGTACGGCTATCGCGGCCTTTATCGTGATGCTTGGATACACGGTTTGGGTATTCAAGCGTGACGAGTTTAAGCAGTTCGCCCCTTGGTTAAACACAGAAGAGTATTCAATCAAGTTAATGAGCCCGCTTTTGATGATGGGTTTGCCTATTGGGCTCGCTGCATTACTTGAACATGGCTTGATATACGGCGGAACTCTGATGGCGGGGACGATCAGTATTGCTTCTCTCGCGCTGCACCAAATCCTGCTGCAATGCTTAAGCTTTACTTGGAACTTCAATTTCGGTTTCTCACAAGCTGCGGCGATTTTGGTTGGACGTGATTTCGGTGCGGGTAACTACGAAGGCATCAAAAGAACCTCGATTCTAAGCTTTATATTGGTGTCGGTGTTGAGCGTAGCCTTATCTGCCGTGTTCATCATCTGGCCAGAAATGATCGCGTCTATCTTCAAGTTAGACGATGGTACGGGCGCAATGACTTCGCTATTGGCCTCTGTTATTTGGGTGGTTGCGTTGTGCTTTATTGTAGACGCTTGGCAGTTATTGGCGATTAACCTGTTGAGAGGGATGAAGATTGTCTCAATGCCAACCGTAATGACAGCCATTGGTTACTGGGTATTTGGTTTGCCAGCGGCTTGGTATTTGATGTCTAAGTTTGAATTGGCAGGGATCTGGGGCGGAATCGGTGTTGGTTTAGGTGTGACAGGTATTCTGCTGCTTATCCAGCTGATGCGTGTCATTCAAAAGAACAGTAAGTCTCCGGATCTCTCGACTCATGCTTATTCGTGATCTGCTTGTGATGCTCGCCTTTACCATGAAAGCTTGAACGATAAACTTTGTACTGCTGGCCGAGAACTATCAATTACCAGTTACCAATTACCAGTTTCTAATTACCGACAATGCGCTATCAGCTAAAAGCCCTGAATTGCGTACTTCGTAATTTAGACCTTGGTCTTACAGAAACCGAGCGTAAAGGTGGCTAGAATGATTTAAGTCGCTCACCGTTTTATCAAGGAAAATACAAATGGAAGTTGGATTGTTTTGGGCTGAGAAAGGAATGCTAGTACTTGGTGCTCTGTTTGTTTTGACGAGCATGATGCAGTACGGAAGACGCAGTAGTGATTGGAAAGGCGTGATTACTATGTTTTATAAGCGTATCCCAATGAATATTGCGGAATATAAATGGTACCGTCTGGGCATCGCTTTACTGGTGTTTGCTGTGGTTATTCGTTTCGCATTACTGATTCTATGGCCTACATATCAGTTTTAGCTCCCTTGTACTCATTATGTAAAACGGATAAAAACGTCAACCTGATAAACGCGTAGTAGGCGATCAACACGTATAGGCGTTCAACATATATGGTTGTTGCGTGAATCGGCAAGTCGAGCCTTAATAGGCTACTTATTAAGGCTATTATTCTATAAATTATCGCAGTCATTTCATGAAATAGTGCAATTACTTTATAAAAAGGCTTGTTACTATCTCTGTAGCATATTGTTTTTCATAAAGAATAATCAGAGATAATCGAATATCCGCTTTTCCCATCAATCTGACTAATAATCTACATATAAATTCATTCACCCCGTACCTGATACGATAATGATCTGTTACACTCCTCGAAATTAGCTTTAATTTGTCGGTGGTGCATTTATGTCGTTCCCAGTTCTTATATGTGATGATTCTGCATTAGCAAGGAAGCAGATGGCTCGATCACTGCCTAGTTCTCTAAATGCAGATATAACTTTTGCTGTTCATGGGCTTAATGCACTTGAAGAGTTAGCTCAAAACCAGTTTAAACTGATGTTCCTCGACTTGACCATGCCAGAGCTAGATGGCTATGGCACATTGGAAGAGATGCAACGCTTAGGTGATAACACACCTGTTGTCGTTGTTTCCGGTGACATCCAGCCAAAAGCGCAGCAGAGGGTCATGGACCTCGGTGCTAAAGCGTTTTTACAAAAACCGATCGATAAAGAAGCGTTAAAAGGCATTTTACGTGAACTTGTTGAGCCGCCAACGCAGCCTCAGGTTGTTACCCCTACCGCTTTAGATCTTCCAATACTACGCAGACGCGATATCTACATGGAAGTGGCGAACGTAGCAATTGGCCGCGCCGCCGATGCACTGGCGCGCCATTTTGATGTATTTGTCCATTTACCACTACCGAACGTGAATATTTTGGAAGTGAGTGAATTGCACATGGCACTTCGCGACTTAGCAGACAACGACCAAGTGTCGGGTGTTTGCCAAGGCTTTAGCGGAGAAGGTATTGCAGGTGAAGCGTTAGTTTTGCTGAGTGATTCCAGTGTGAGCGATCTTAAAAAGCTCATGAAGGTGCCAACAGAAAGCGAACAGTTAGAAGAATTAGAGCTGTTGATGGATGTATCTAACATCCTTGTGGGTTCATTCCTGAACGGGTTAGGGGAGCAGTCAGAAGTTCGTTTCTTCCAGAGCTCTCCTGTGTTGCTTGGTCAACACATCTCAATCGATTCCGTTATTGAAAATACCGGCGGCTCATTCAAGAAAACGATGACTTTCGAAGTCAGCTATAACATAGACGGCACTTCAATCCGTTGTGACCTTCTATTCATGTTTGTTGATGAATCTTTGCCACTTCTAGATAATAAATTGGCCTACCTAATGGAGGAGTTTTAATATGTTGAATCTTCCTGCTGAATTTGAACAGTTCCACTGGATGGTGGACATGGTTCAGAACGTCGACATGGGGCTGGTGGTTATTAATCGCGATTTTGAGGTGCAAGTTTGGAATGGCTTCATGACTCACCATAGCGGTAAGCAATCACATGATGCTATCGGTAAGTCGATCTTTGAGTTATTCCCTGAAATCCCAGAAGAGTGGTTTAGGCTGAAAACCAAGCCAGTCTATGATTTAGGTTGTCGGAGCTTTATTACATGGCCACAAAGACCTTACCTGTTCAAGTGCCGCAATGTTCGCCCCGTTACTCAACAAGCTGATTTCATGTACCAGAACGTGACGCTAAACCCGATGCGTTCGCCTACTGGACAAATCACGTCATTGTTCTTGTCGATTCAAGATGCGACTGCAGAAGCGTTAAGCGCTCAAAAGAATTAGCACCTGTCTTAATTCGATACTCATAGCTTGTAAAGAACAATTCAAAACATCGAATAAAAATGGCTAAGGTTAATTACCTTAGCCATTTTTTTGCTTTCTATTCTTCAAATCTAATCTTTCCCCTAGATTTTCACGTCAATCAATCTTCTTTTTCTATGCGCTTTACTGAATATTCCAGGTTACATGAACGAAAGGGCAGCCACGAAATGTGCTTTCGGCGCGGCAATGCTACGGGTGAATAGAAGATGGATTTATAAAGTTTGAGTTTGAAAGCTTCATTTAATGGAGTGCGAGGGCTGATTTCTAAAGTCTAAGTGAGTATTGGCCTCTAGATTGAGTCGTTTTCACTCTACTTTTCCAAGTAACCGCAAAACAGAAATGTCACCAGACTGCCCAATTTGGTCAAAAACCGATAAAAATTAGAAAAAAATCGAATTTATTTAAGAAAAAAGGCATTTTTTTGTTGGATAAAAGTGTGGTTTTTATGTGATTTTGAGGCACTTTCTTCACATATTTACTTTGTGAGGGGGATATTACGTAAAAAAGGGAGGAAAACGATTGCGCAATAAACCGACAGCGTTTGCGTAATTGGTTCGCTAAGTTATTAATTAGTAAGAATTTAGTGGGGAAGTGTTACTTGGGAGCTTTTACCAGATATGGAATCTTCGAGAGGATAGCACAAAAAAAAATGAAATATCAGACTTGCTGTTACTAAATCACGACCTATAATGCTGAAAACCGGAGCGTCTGCCAACGCTCCGGTTTTTTTGTGTCCGAAGAAAAGTAAACTCGTCTGCCAACGGTTTTACTACGCATTTCGCGAGAGACACATAATTTTATGAATCAAGGAAAACACCATGCGTATCGAACAAGAACTTAAGTTAGGTTTCAAAGATGTACTCTTCCGTCCGAAGCGTTCTACCCTTAAAAGCCGTTCTCAAGTTGAATTAACCCGCGATTTTACATTCAAGCATAGCGGTCGTCAATGGTCTGGTACTCCAGTAATTGCAGCGAACATGGATTCGGTAGCAAGCTTTGAAATGGCAGCTGCTCTAGCAGAGCACGGTGTTATGACTGCAGTACACAAGCACTACACAGTAGAGCAGTGGGCTGAGTTCGCTAAAACAGCAGACAAGAAAACACTGAACAACGTATTTGTATCAACAGGTACATCTGAAGCTGAGTTCGAGAAAGTTAAGAAGATCATGGCTCTTAGCGAAGAGTTTGTATTTATCTGTATCGATATCGCTAACGGCTACTCAGAGCACCTTGTTGAGTTCGTACAGAAAGTACGTGCAGAATTCCCGACTAAAGTTATCTCTGCTGGTAACGTTGTAACGGGTGACATGGTTGAAGAGCTAATCCTAGCGGGCGCAGACATTGTTAAGGTTGGTATCGGCCCTGGTTCTGTTTGTACTACACGTGTTAAAACTGGCGTAGGTTACCCTCAACTTTCTGCAATCATCGAATGTGGCGACGCGGCACACGGCCTTGGCGGCATGATCATCGGTGACGGTGGTTGTTCATGTGCGGGTGACGTATCTAAAGCGTTCGGCGGCGGTGCTGATTTCGTAATGCTAGGCGGCATGCTAGCTGGTCACTCTGAGTCAGGCGGTGAAGTAGTAGAGCAAGACGGTAAGCAATACATGAAATTTTACGGCATGTCATCTCAGTCGGCTATGGACAAGCACTCAGGTGGTGTTGCTAAGTACCGTGCTGCGGAAGGTAAAACTGTTTTACTTCCATACCGTGGTTCAGTTCACAACACGATTTCTGACATCCTTGGTGGTGTGCGTTCAACTTGTACATACGTAGGCGCAGCAAAGCTTAAAGAGCTAACGAAGCGTACGACTTTCATCCGTGTACAAGAGCAAGAGAACAACGTATTCGGTAAAGAGTAATCTGAACGAGTTCGAATAGTGTTGAAACAACCATAAATTGATATTTGCAACCATATATTGATATTTGGTACAACCATAATTTGATATTGCCTCTTCATGGTCTAGACTTACGTAAGTTTACGACAAAATCGTGAAGAGGCAATATTATGTCTGCTCTACCTTACCCTTCTACTGCCACCTTGCTTGAACTTGAAACTGCGTTTGACACTCCTGCTCGAAACTTAACTAAATCACGTGGAAAAAACATACACCGTTATGTCAGTGCTAAGATGGGAAAAAGAGTCACGGTGGAATCCTTTTTAGAATGTGCCGCTTGTTATCATTTTGATTTCGAACCAAGTATCGTTCGCTTTTGTTCTCAGCCGATAAGATTTTCATACTACTTAAACGGTAAGAGCCATACTTACGTCCCAGACTTTCTAGTTCAATTTGATACCGGTGAATATACGCTGTATGAAGTAAAATCCGATATGGAGAATTCAAAGCCGGAATTTCAATGTGAATGGGAAACAAAAGTTCAAGCCGCGTTTGAGTTGGGTTTAGAATTAGAACTGGTTACAGAGGAAGAAATACTGGATAAGGTCATATTTAGCAACCTTAAGATTTTACATCGATATGCTTCAAGAAATAAGTTGACGCACTTCCATCAAACTCTCCTTAACACCTTAAAACACAATGGTGCCCAAACAGCAAAGAGTCTAGGGCTCCACGTTGGCTTAAACGGAAGAAAAATATTACCGTTCCTGTGTGATTTGGTTTCTCGAAACTTACTCCAAACAACTTTAGATACACCACTATCACTTGAGTCTGAGTTCGAGTTGGGTTGTTATGCCTAAGAAATCATTCTTGAGTTTTCATCGGAAGTCTGCACTTCAGAAAGAAAATCCTGATCCAGATGGCAGGGTTGTCGATACCAGCGATGTTGATGAAGAAACATATCGAGATATATCCGCATTTCCTGACAATATAGCCACTCAAATTACTTTTCGTCTAAGCATTCTTCGTTATTTAGCTAGTGAGTGCGAAAAAATTATTCCAAAGACTATCGAACCACATCGCGTTGCACTACAACGGTTACATGACCGGAACATTCCAAGTGCGATATCAATATACCGTTGGTGGTTAGGTTTCAGAGCGTCTGGTTATAACCCAGTTAGCCTAGCTCCCAGATATAAAGACAAAGGCAATAGTAAAGCCAAAGTACCAACATTCGTTGATGCCTTGATGGATCAAGCTGTAGAGAGAGTTATATCTGGTCGAAAAGTGCGTATAAGAAGTGCTTATAAACGCGTACGAAGGAAATTACGTCAGCATAACCTGAACAATGGAACGAAGTACAAGTATCCAACTTATGAATCCTTTCGAAAACGGGTTAAAAAGAAGACACCTTTCGAATTACTGGCAGCGAAGAAGGGTGAGCGGGTAGCGAAAAGAGAGTTCCGCCGGATGGGAAAAAGGATACTGACTTCCTATGTGCTTGAGAGGGTTGAAATAGATCATACAGTCGTGGATATCTTTGCTGTTCATGAGAGACACCGCGTGCCACTAGGTCGACCTTGGCTTACTCAATTGGTCGATTGTTACAGTAAAGCAGTTATTGGATTTTACTTGGGGTTTGAACCACCGAGCTACGTATCAGTGTCACTTGCTCTTAAGAATGCAATACAGCGGAAAGATGACCTTTTGAGCTCGTTCGAATCAGTTGAAAATGAATGGCTTTGTTACGGAATTCCTGACTTGCTGGTGACTGACAATGGTAAAGAATTTCTGTCAAAAGCCTTTGATTCTGCATGTGAAACACTGTTGATAACAGTACATCAAAATAAAGTAGAAACGCCAGACAATAAACCTCATGTGGAACGCAGTTACGGTACTATCAATACTTCTCTGCTAGACGATTTACCTGGGAAAGCTTTCAGCCAATACCTTAAGAGAGAAGGTTACGATTCAGTGCGTGAAGCTACTCTTACGTTAGATGAAATTAAAGAAATTTATTTGATTTGGTTAGTAGATATTTATCACAAAGGCTCTAACCAGAGAGGCACTAATTGTCCGAATATCGCTTGGCGAAATGGGTGTCAAGAATGGGAGCCTGAAGAGTTTTCTGGATCTAAAGATGAGTTGGACTTTAAATTCGCTATTGTTGATAGCAAACAACTAACCAAAGCAGGTGTAACCGTTTATAAAGGGCTGACATACAGCAGTGAACGTTTAGCTGGGTATAGGGGTAAAAAAGGGAATCATAAAGTGCAGTTCAAATATAATCCAGAGTGTATGGCAGTCATTTGGGTGTTAGATGAAGATGTGAACGAATACTTTACGGTTAATGCTATAGATTATGAATATGCTAGTAGAGTCTCTCTGTGGCAGCATAAATACAATATGAAATATCTAGCAGAATTAAATTCAGCAGAATATGACGAAGATAAGGAAATCGATGCAGAGATCAAAATTGAAGAAATTGCTGACCGTTCAATTCTTGAAACAAAGAAAATTAGATCTCGTAGGCGTGGAGCTAGGCATCAAGAAAATAGCGCAAGAGCAAAGAGCATCAGCAATACTAAGCTTGTCCCACCCCAGAAAGACGAAGAAGAAATTGTAATTGTGGATAATGAAGATTGGGATATTGATTATGTTTGAGAAATCAATAGATGAATGAAACTCGAGAGGCGCGCATCTCAAAAGCCAAAAGAGCATTTGTATCAACGCCGAGTGTTACGAAAATTTTGAGCTACATGGATAGATGTAGGGATTTGTCAGATTTTGAATCCGAGCCAACTTGTATGATGGTCTTTGGTGCATCAGGAGTAGGCAAGACGACGGTTATCAAAAAATATTTAAGTCAAAATAATCGGGACTCTAAAGTGCGAGGAGAGGTAGTTCCTGTTCTGCATATCGAGTTACCAGACAATGCGAAGCCTGTTGATGCAGCAAGAGAGTTGTTGCTTGAAATGGGCGACCCCTTAGCGCTCTATGATACTGACCTGGCGAGATTGACGCAAAAGCTGACTGACTTGATACCTGTGGTTGGTGTTAAGTTGATCATTATTGATGAATTTCAGCACTTAGTTGAAGAGAGGTCAAATCGCATTCTTACACAAGTAGGCAATTGGCTCAAAATGATACTCAATAGAACGAAGTGCCCAATTGTTCTTTTTGGTATGCCGTATTCAAAGGTTGTATTAAAAGCAAACTCGCAATTGCACGGACGATTTTCAATTCAGTTTGATCTTCGGCCGTTCAGTTACCAAGGGGGAAAGGGGATGTTTAAAATATTTCTGAGCCACCTCGATAGAGCTTTACCTTTTGGGAAAGAGGTTGGTTTAGCAAATGATGAACTACAAAAGAAATTATACGCTTTTTCTCAAGGAAATATGAGGTCATTGAGAAACCTTATTTTCCAAGCTTCTGTTGAGGCAATTGATAACAATCACGAGACTATTACAATGGAGGACTTTGTTTCGGCTGCAGAATTAACTAGTGGTGATAAATTAAGCTCATGGATAAATCCATTTGAAAAGGGCGCCAAAGTTACTGAGCAGATGTTACGCCCTCCACCAAAAGATATTGGATGGGAGGACTACCTCAGGTGCAAAAAAACAAAGTCAAACAGAAAAGGGAACAGTGGTAATATGTTTGGGTAGTACAGGGGTGTAGTCTTTACAACTATGAACACTCAGAGAACGAAAATGTGCAAAAATTGCCATTTCAGAGGGAACGTAAAGTTAGACATGTTTTTTACTTTGCCATTTACAATTGCTTGTTCTGGCTGTTTATCGCGGATACACAATGATTTACTGGATTCCTTCTGCTGTCACGCAACCTCTTCAGTTATGGGCTAAACAAGATCCTCATGTTCCTCTGCATTGCCAGGTGAGTGATTGGAATGGTGCATTTTATCCAGATTTTGAGTTATTGCTAGAGAAGCAACTAGGAATAACATGCCTATCCTTACAGCTGGATGGTTCAAATTTCGAACAGTGCATCGATGCAATCTATCGCCACGTTCTTAAAGATGAAAGAACAATTTTAGACTTCATACATACCCAAAATGAGTTTCGTCGAGAGCTTTTTTTAAGTCAACTCGAAAGCTTGGGAAAGATAGATATTGGGCTTTATGACTGTGCTGATCTACTCTCCCTGCTTGATGAAGAGTTATTGCTCTGCTTTCGCTTAAATGGAGCTGTGCCTGATGTCTTGCTGTTCTGGTTAGACTACATCTCCAAAAAAGCACAAATAAGACCGTTACTTCTCATAAATGATAGAACCAAATGCCTTGGTAGGTTAAAGGGAGCTGTGAAAGTTGCGTTACCAGATATTGCCAAGAGTGAGATTCTGTCAACTAGTCTCAACTCTGTTCAGTCTTTAACAGGGCTAATCGTTGAAAAAGCTGCTATGGAAGATTTGCTATGGATGAGTGGCTCATTGGAAGAGTTTTTACATACTGTACAACAGAAAGCTATTCGGGGTACTCTCATTCAAATGAAGTAATAAATCTATCAGTCTTTAGATGGAAATTTCACTAGATACTACTGTTGATTCACAATTAGAAAATTCGCTTTTAGCTGAGCAACACTGAAAGTAGTCAGCATTGAGTGAAATCATTAAGCTAGAAGCTGTTCAGATGTACATATTACAGAGATAAGCCATATCCAAGTTGGTCTTTCACTCCGAATTATATGCAGAATTTGGGAATTCGCCCCATGAGACCACGGGGCGACATAGCTACTGTTTGGAGTTCCATGGTCAGAGTACACCGGTATCAGGCTCTGTCTCCGCGAAGCAAACTGCATCAAAGATATTGGAAGGCTTCAATGACTCGTTGTTTAAAGCTTGTCAGTGATAGGTCCGCGATTCTAGCAGGGTTGCTTTCCGATTCTATACTACCACTCTGATCAATTCGTCTAGAGAAATTGATTGAGAGAGCATCGGTATTGCCTCCATGATCCCCAAGAGAGAGGTTTGAATTCGTTGCTATCTGCTCTAGTGCTTGGTTTGTTTTTTTCTGAGGCCTCTTTAAGTACCGACAGCTATCCGGAATATCTCGTTCAACCTCTTCTGCAAATTCGATGAGTTTTGGAGCGGCAAATGTATATAGCCATGCTTCTTGGTTCGGGCATGAAGTCATACGGAGTATACGGCCAAGGATTTGTCGAAAGTAGGTATCCGCCCCACGAACCCACGGGGCGACTTGTCAGTGTTTGAAGTTCCAAGG
>NZ_JBGONH010000060.1:0-30657 GCF_041439075.1 Vibrio sp. FF145 | reverse complement strand
CTACTTCTTCTTGAAGATAAAAGCGGCTTTCCCCGGAAAGCCGCGATGAACCTTTCTTTTTATGGGGGGGTGTATACAGAGTTGAACTAAACAAGCTCGACTTTAAGTAATCTGCAATCGACCAAATTATAGTTGTTACGGCCATTTTCTTTGATTTGATAGAGCTGTTTGTCTGCAATATCACAAATCATTTTAAAGTTTCGATCCACATTGTCACTGGCTAAGTCGACGTTAACCCCACCAATAGAGAGTGTTAATTGTTCCGCATAGAGAGCTTTAGGGTTTGCTAATTTGACTTCATTTAACATCTTTCGCAGAGTGACAACCTTATTTTCAATATCACTACTACTCTGTCCGAAGCAAATCGCCATGAACTCATCACCGCCATATCTGAAAAGGTAGTCATTCTTGGTTGTGAATGTTTTTTTAAGTAAGCGACTGATAATACGAAGCGCTTCGTCGCCCTCTAAATGCCCATGAAAATCGTTATAAGCTTTATACTCGTCAACATCGATCATAAGGACCGCTAGAGATTGTTTTTGGTAGTAAGCGTTATGTATTAAGACTGGCGTGATGTTATCTAATTGATATCTATTAGCTAGACCTGTTAGTGGGTCAGTAGTACTCAAGATTTCGAGTGTTTGATTCGCACTTTCTAAACGCTGTCGTTGCTTTTGATTTTCTAGCGACACGGCAATAAAACTAGCTAAATGTTCTATAAGCTGACAATGGTGTTCCTGATATTGGTTTGGTAGATGATGCTGAACTGACAGAAAGCCGATTAATTTTTCATTAAGGATGATTGGCGTTAGAATCATTGAGTTAGTATCAAGCTCGCCACGAAACGTAACGAAATTATCGTCTTGTGTGGTTTTACCGATATAGGGTTCTAGAGCCGCATCTGTCGCGCTATTAAAATGAACGGTAGCTCGCTTGCGAATCACATACGTACCAATGGTTTGGTTGTCTTGGCAAACTACTTTTAGGTTCGGTATTAATCCTTGAGTATCAACAAAATAGCGGTAGTCGAGTATGTCTGATTTATCGTCATACATAGCAATCCCAAACTCAGATGTTGGTAGAATCATATTTATCTTATGGAGTATCTCAGGCAGTACGCTTTCTAAATCTGCAGCGGTTGCTATGAATTGACCAATATCAGTGAGCGCACCCATATATTTTTGCATTTGAGTAAGAACGTCATTTTGCTTCTTACTCTGAATGGTACCTACCCCTTCTAGAATACGTTCGCTCTGTTCGCGCTCATAACTTCTCATGTGTTTTTCTAAAAGATCCACATGCTGAGTTTGAAGTGCCGCTAAACCAGACCAATCCTCTTCATCTCGAAAGAGCTTCGCCTTAGTTTGGGCATAGATAGCATAAGAACGGTAACTACTCTTTAGATCAAAATTCTGTTCGAGAAAAGCGCACCCTACTTTTGCTTGTTCTCGCTCTCCAATGCCTTCTAAGAATTGAAACCAGTAAACCAAATTTTCTTTTCGATTATGCTCATCTCTCGATTTTTTGAAGTGCTCTTCTGCCTGATAAAACGCATCTAATACATCACTATCATCGAACCCTCCCCACAAGAGCATCGTTTGCCCTAGGTAACTATGACAGAGCGCTATCGTCCTGTGACTAGAAAGCGAGGTGCCTATTCTTTTCGCTTCCATAATGGCGCTAACCGCTTGCTCAAACTCATTTGTATGTGCACAGCTATAGGCTAGGTTTAAATGGCTGACAGCACAATCTAACAGGCGATTCGCATTTTGAGATGAAATAATGGCTTTACGAGCATATTGCTTCGCTTGTTCGTATTTTTCTAAGCTTAAGTGCAAGTCACTTAGATTACAGAATATAAGTGACTTAAAATTGTCATCAACTAGGTGTAAGTTTTCTAGTGTTTCTGAGTAACAAGCATACGCTGATTGATAATCACCACGAATGTTGTGGGTAGACGCAAGTAACCCGATGACAAATACATATAGTTGAATTTCTTCAGGAGCAATGACGTTTAGGCAGGCTTTATAATGCTCAGCAGCGTCAGAAAGGTTATCGTGCCGATAGCTTGTGAAACCTTTAAGGAAAAGCGCGATTGAATCCGGGATCGGTTGATTATTAGCTTCGCATAGACTCGTTATTCTGTCTTCGACTTCTTTTAATCCTTTGATTCCAGGGTAGTTCTGGATTCGCGTTATAATTCCCATGATCTTTGGGTAAAGCGTATTGCTCATAAGTTCCGTTTAAGTCAGCCAGATTAAAAAATAACGAATAGTATACCACAAAATGCTTATTACACATTCCATTCATGAGGCTAATAAGTGGTAATTTCCTATCATTATCTTGAGTGGCGTACTGTTTTTATGTAGAGTGCGCGCAAAGTAATAATTATATTGGAGAGCACCATGGCTCGTACCATTCTGTACACTTATAAAGATGAAGACAAAGAGTTATTGTTTTCGAAACAAGAACACCGCACGATCCAAGAAGCTGTTGCAGCCGCTGAAGGTATCGACATCACTGAGTATCTAAAAACTGAGCAGCAGCTTGAGTTCATTTCTGATACTAAAGCGGTTCGTAACTACCAAGACAACTATTTCCGTAAGCTTGGTTTTACTAAGCTTACATTGAAGCAAAAAGACAACCTTGGTGTTGGTAAAAAGAAGAAGTAAGCCCTCTGGCTCTTTTTCTTGATATGTAGCTTTGTAGCTTCTAGCTTTTCGTTTGTAATTAGAGCTAAGAGCTGAAGAAACGAAAACACTGAACAATAAAAAATGCCGCAACCTCTTTCGAGATTGCGGCATTTTTATTTGTTTTTTTTAACTATCTAACCTTAGCTAGCTTAACGGTAAGTAACGATTACTTAATGTTAAGGAATGCAGCGCCACGAACGCCGCCTGAATCACCGTGTTTCGCTTTGATGATTTTCGGACACTTCGCTACAGACAATAGGTATTTAGGGATACGCTTTGGCATCTCTTCGTAGATAAGTTCGAAGTTTGAAAGTCCGCCACCCAGTGCAACTACGTGTGGGTCAAGACCCGTAAACAGGTTTGCAAAACAGATAGCCAATAGCTCCATAAAGCGATCTACGTGCTCAGCGGCTTTTGATTCGCCTTCGTTGTATGCTTGAATGATCTCGATCGCTTTCTTCTTCTCACCGAAGTAGTGCTCATAAATCAGTTCGAAGCCGCGACCCGATAAGTAACTGTCTAAACAACCTTTCTTGCCACAACCACAACCCAGTAGCGGTGCGTTGTCGCCAAGGTGGAACCATGCATCTAGAGGAAGGCGCATGTGACCTAATTCACCAGCAACGTGATTACGACCAGAGAACACTTTACCTTCATAAACTAAACCCCCACCGAAGCCAGTACCTAGAATTAGGCCTGCTACTGATGGTTCGTCTTTAAGTTCATCATCCCACGCTTCTGAAAGCGCAAAACAGTTTGCATCATTTTCAATTTTCACACTACGACCAATAAGCGCTTCTAAGTCTTTGCGTAGTGGTTTCCCCGTTGAAGCTGGTACGTTAACAACCAGCATAGTGCCGTCGTCAGCATCTTCCATCCCAGGAAGACCAAGACCAATTTTGCCTTCGCAAGAAAATTCGTTGTCGTACTTCTTTACCAAACCAGCAATTGTATCAAGTAGCAGTTGATAATCTTCAGTGGGCGTCGGTACGCGTTCTGTCGCTACTCGCTCAAGTTTTTCATTGAACGCACCAAACTCAATCTTTGTGCCGCCAACATCGAAGCCATAATACATGAAATCTCTCCAATTTTTCCCTAAATTCGGGCAAATAAATTTTTGTAAATAAACAACTAAAGAGCATTATCCATAACACTCCCCCTACAAACCGTGATAGATGACAAACTTATCCCGTGTTTGAGTTTGTTTGAACAACAAGTCAGCACAAAGCGGTTAAAGGTTAGAGTGACTTCTCACTTTTAGTATGATCTATGAAAGCATTCAGGCTCGGTTTGGTTGGATCCGACTTATAACGTGTCTTACTTAACATGTAACTTTCCCGAAATGTCTCAAACCATAGCTGTAAAGTCTTGGCACCCTGCTCTTCACCAGCCTGTTTCAAAACCAAGCTCGCCACTTCTGCTGTCGAAAGGTGTTGTTCGTTGTCTGACTTGCGCATCATGTATTGAGAAACTGACTCAGGCTCAATCGATAACACTGGTAAATCTTGCAGATATTCTGAGCGACGAAAAATTCGACGTGCCTCGCGCCAGCTACCATCAATAAAGATCAGCAGTAGTGTTTTGTTTGGGTCACGCATTTGTGGCAGGTTTTGAACCATGCGCGATTTGTCATCGGTATATTCTTCGGGGAACACTACGACAGGTTGATAATTGTCATCTTTTAAGACATCCAACATTTCCTGATTCGGCTCTGTGCGATGCCATAAGTAAGCGTAACTGTCTTTTACTGTATCGAGAATCAATCGACCTGTATTACTTGGTTTCAATATTTCGTTATCTGACAAGATCAACATGGTCGCGACGTTCGTACTTACGTCTGGTTGATGTTCACAGATACAGCTGTCTTGTTTTATTTTACAGAACTCACATCGCACTACTTTACACCCGCGCGCATTAAACGGCTTAGTAGCAATGGATAAACGATGTTGATATAAACGGTGAAAAGCGTGGATTCTCATGGACAATAACGATAAATCTAGAAAAGTGGCACGATTGTACTTACAGTGTCCTTAGAATGATAGAAGGAATACCCATGCAAGACCCATCCCTGCTCCGCCTTGTTTGTTTTATTGTCGTTTTTGGATTATGTGCGCTTTGGGAGTACCGCTTTCCCCGGAAAACACTGACTCAAAGTAAATGGTTTCGTTGGGGTAATAACTTTGCGTTGGTTGCTTTGAACAGCTTTCTATTAGCCACTCTAATTCCAATCGCGGCGTTCCAAGCGGCAGTTATCGCACAAGATAACCAATGGGGTTTGTTTAATACCCTGTCACTTCCCAAAGAACTTAGCATTGTGGTTTGTGTATTGTTGTTGGATTTCGCTATTTACTTACAGCACTTGGTGTTTCATCGCGTTCCTTGGCTTTGGAAGCTACACCGAGTTCATCACGCTGATCTCGATATCGATGTCACAACGGGCACCCGCTTTCACCCAATAGAAATGATTCTTTCAATGCTGATTAAAGTGAGCTTAGTGGTCGCGCTTGGTGTACCTGTCATCGCTGTTGTCATCTTTGAAATTGTTCTTAACGCCAGTGCGATGTTTAACCACAGTAATGCTCGCCTTCCGTTGTGGTTTGATAAACGATTAAGAAAAGCGATCGTTACGCCAGACATGCATCGCGTCCATCACTCAGTCATTGTTAAAGAAACACACTCAAACTTTGGTTTCTTCTTATCGGTGTGGGATATCTGGTTCAAAACTTATCGTGCTCAACCTAAGCTTGGCCATGATAACGTTAAGATTGGCGTTCCAGAGATTCAAGATGGTAAAGAGCAACGGTTAGACTTAATGCTACGGCAGCCATTTGTACGATTCCCGACAACGAAAGACTAGGTTCGAATTCAGTTGAGTCTCAGTTTATATTGAGATCAAACCTATCTTAATAACAAACCCGTCTCCATAACAAACCCGTCTCCATAACAAACCAAGCTTAATACCAAAGCAAAACGCCCTTAGATTCTTGTGAAAACTTAAGGGCGTTTCTGTATCAATAGGAATTTAAGCGTACTTAGTGCTTCAACTATTATGCTGTCAGGCTTAACTCAGCACGCTCGTTTATTTCAACACGTATTTATGAAGCATAGCTTGTTGGTGCCCTGCTATCTCTCCGACTTGCTCTGAACTCTCGATCATGGATTCAAGCTGTAACTTAGTATTCTCGCCTTGTTCAGAAACACGAGTGATCGAATGTGTCACATCCACCGTTGCACGTGCCTGTTGCTCAGTCGCCACCATGATTTGTTCAACACGTCCTTTAATCTGGGTAACCGCTACCTCGATTTTTTCAAACGCTTGTTTCACATCTCCACTGGTTTCCAGTGCATTCGCCATTTCGTTTCTCGACTCTGTTACAGACGCCCGTGAGCGATCAGCTGCTGCTACCAATTCATTCATCATATTTCGAATATTAGTGGTTTGCTGGGAAGTATCGCTGGCTAGTTTTCTTACTTCATCGGCGACCACTGCAAAGCCTCGGCCTTGATCTCCTGCTCGAGCTGCTTCTATTGCAGCATTCAATGCGAGTAAGTTAGTGTTGTCAGCAATGCCGCTGATCATGTCGACCATTTCGCGAATCTGTTTAACACGCCCGTCTAAGTCGGCCATCGATTCTTCATTCATGCTTAGAGAGTGTTCTAGTGCATGCAGTCGCTGCTGGTTAAGTCCAACAACTTGACTCCCTGTTACTGACTCACTTTCAGCAAGCTGGGCGTCATCATTCGAGGCGTTAGAAATACGTGCAATTTCACCAATAGATGCTTCAAGCTCTGTAATGGTGGTAATCATGTTCTGAAGTGATTCATTTTGCTCGTGTAAGCTTGAGTTAGTTTGCTCTGCGGCATCGTGACTGACTTCCGCTGTTTGATAAAGCGTTTCACAGTTTCGTGTTCCGCGAGTAAGCTCATTTGTTGAGTAATGTTTCTGAGTCCTTTGTTCACCCAGCGACGTAACACCAACCATGAAATAGAAATGATGGCCGTTATCACTAATCCACTAATAAATAGTACTTTGTCTATCGTCGCAATTGTCTGATTGACCACAAACTCGCTTTCATCAATTAAAATGGAAGCGGTGTTCGATAGTTGATTTAAGGTCCCTATCACGGTGTTGGCTAGATGGATGACTTTTGCTAAGTCGGCTTCTTGTTGCTCAACAAGTTCTAGCTTTTGCAGGATTTGTCTTAATACACCGTTATCTGCAAAGCCAGATTTAACCATCTCATAAGGCGCTGTTAAGCTTGCGAACTCTACGATGTCTGGATGCCATTCAGAAAAGTCATCATACGCGAGGTTAATGCCTGCAATTCGATTTCGAAGCTCTCTGTATTCGTCTTGCGCTTTTTCTAAGTCTGATTGCATCATCAACATTAGGAAGGTGTTCGCCATTGCAGAAGCACTCGCTGTGAATCGGTTAGCCGCATCGGAAGCCTCTGGGTTGTTCTGTACAAGGAAAGAACTGATACGGTTCATTTCGGGTCCGATGGAACTCACACCATAGCGAAACTCAGTGACTTGGCCATCGATGAGGTTTTGCTTATTCTGAATTTCAATTTGAGACGACAACACTTGGCTAGTCATCAATTGTAAGGTCGCCATGTTCTCGGTTAAGTCTTGTTTTTGTTCAACGGAAATGGCGTCAGGAAAAGATTGGGATATGAAGAGGAGTTCTTCTAGCGTTTGGTTACTTTCGGCAACTAACACGTCGATCGAGTTGCCTGTTGTGTTAAGCGTATTTAGGTTGGTTGATTGGGTGCTATAAGTAAGAAGTTTTACCTGCTCCAACACGCTTTGTGTTAATTCGGCGTTGTTTAATGCAAGAGGTAATGCTTGTTCCGAAAGTGCTTCAAAATGGCCCCCGACCCGATCGACGCCTCGGAGACTGACCAAAGATAAAAAGATGACGAGCAAAAGAATGGAAATAAATACAGCGGTGACGGTTTGAATGAGCGAGAATGTATAACGTGAAGGTTTTATTGATAAATTTGTGTCGGGCATGTGAAATCCAGTTTGACTACGAAAAAAGATATCCTTAAGTTAGTTCGTATACTAGAAGTCCTTGATGACGTTTATATTTCAGTTTTTTGTCAGAAGAGTTACATATGAAATTCAGAAAAATGGCTGTAGTTACAATAACTTTAGCAATATTGGCTGCTTGTAGCTCGACGCCATCTCCTTCTCAGCTTAGTCAAACAGCACACAAGCCACTGTCAAAGTTAGAGCAATCAACGACCAATGCGTATATGAGTGTGTATGAACAGTGGAAAGGTGTGCCATATCATTTCGGTGGGACTTCATTTAGAGGCGTAGATTGCTCTGCTTTCGTTCAGATCGCAGTGCAAACTGCGACCCAGCAAGCCTTACCGAGAACCACAAAAGATCAAGTTAAAAAGGGAAAGGAAATAGCATATGGACAGGCAATAAGTGGTGACTTGGTGTTTTTCAAAACATCGATGACGGTACGACACGTCGGTGTATATTTAGGAAACAATCAATTCCTACATGCTTCGACATCGAAAGGTGTCATTATATCGAGATTGGATAACCCTTATTGGGCCTCTAAGTTTTGGCATTTTAGGCGTTTATAGTGATTAAAAGATTAACTGATAACACAGTTGCTTTGAAGGTACTATTTAAACGCCTATCGCTGTTTAGCCTAGTAAATGTACTAGAAGCTAATTAGTCGTATTGAGCGACCGCAGTATCAAACAGATTCTTCACTAATGCGATGTATTCATCTAAGAATACAATTTGTTCGTTAGTCGCTTTTTTTGACCATACACCAGCTAACACTTCACCTAAATCAGCCACCACTGAATCCGCTTCTTTCAATAGTTGAAAACGAACGCTTGAATGTAACTCAGGGTTTTGCTCGAAAATAGCCATGATATTTGTTGATATCATGTCAGTGATGATGTCTTCGACACTTTCATTACCTGTATCGCCATTACTATTAGTAAAGACATCTAGGTTAAATGATAAGTGTTCGATCAAAGCTAAATAGCCATCGGTTTCTACAACCACAATAAATCTCCGTTTAAGCTCAAGAGCAGATTAATATGTACCTGCCTAATACTATGTATATGAGTCTGTTTGTCATCTCTTTATTACTAAAAACTGTATTAAAGTGATCCGAGTTAGCATTTAAGCTTAAATTTCAATCAAAACACCCTAACTTCACCAAACACACCTAAAATATAGTGAAAAATAATCTCAACCTATTTCTGCGATTCTATTGTATGAAAATCATCATGCCGTGAGATTAGTTCCAAGCTATTTCCTTATATCATTCTCAATTTCTGTTTTGATTTCAAAGGGCTTGAATCAGTTCGAGTTCACAAATCAGCCAATTGATTCTACATTAGTTGAAGAAGAGCCAAGAACATTGACGAGTGCGTCTATAAATTGCTCAGATTTATCCTAAACTATTGCTATTAAACAAACAGTATTTCTAACCTTCAATCTTTTTAACTTTCAGTCTTTGAGGATTTCCTATGTGGCAGGCCATTTCTCAACAACTTTCAGATACTCTTCTATTTAACTTTCAGATTACTGAGCGCACCAAGGTTTCTGGTGGCGACATTAACGATTGCTATATGATCAGCGATGGTAATGAACGTTACTTTGTAAAAGTGAACCAGCGAGAATTTTTACCTAAGTTTGAAATTGAAGCTGAGAATTTACGCTTGTTAAGAGAGACTTCTACCGTTTATGTTCCTGAGTTGGTACTGATTGGTAAAACCAAAGAATGCTCGTTCATTATCCTTAATTACTTGCCGACCAAGCCGCTTGAAACAAGCAATAATAGCTATGACTTTGGCGTTCAACTTGCTCAATTGCATCAATGGGGTGAACAGAAAGAGTTTGGTTGTGACCAAGACAATTATATTGGTAGCACCCTTCAACCCAACCCTTGGCATAAGAAATGGGGGCGTTTTTTCTCTGAGCAACGCATTGGCTTCCAACTGCAATTGTTAAAAGAAAAAGGCATCGAATTCGGCGATATCGATGACATTGTTGATGTAGTGAATATGCGTCTTGCAGGCCACAACCCTCGCCCTTCTTTGCTTCATGGCGATCTTTGGAACGGTAATGTTGCTAACTCAGCCTTTGGGCCAATCTGTTACGATCCCGCTTGTTATTGGGGCGATCATGAATGTGATTTAGCGCTAACTGAACTGTTTGAAGGGTTTTCAAAAGAGTTTTATGAAGGTTACCAGAGCATCAATCCACTCGACGTTGGCTATACTGATCGGAAAGACATTTATAATTTGTACCATCTTCTCAACCACTGCAATCAATTTGGCGGCGAGTATTTAGCACAAACTGAGGCGTGTATTCAGAAGATACAGGCCGTTTAACACCAATCACAGCTAGCTACTGCGATCGATATAAGTGCAACGTTCGATATCGCTATTTGTTACGCCCCATACAAGCTACTACGATTAGTGCAAGTTACAGTGAGGAGAATTCGCCATGCATAAATACACAGAGAAACATGTTTCTTGCCCCCATTGTGGTCATGCAATTAGCATAACGCTGGATGCTTCTAATGGGAGCCAAGATTTTTACGACGATTGCCCTGCATGTTGCAATGCAATTCATCTGGACATGCAGGTTGATGAATTGAGAGACAGAATCCATCTCTCGATTGATGCAGACGACGAACAAGTTTTCTAACACCTACTCTCTTGTCGAGTTGGCTCTACACCTCGATTTAAAGCTACACCTCGATTTAAAGCTACACCTCGATTTTGAAGCTAGCCCAGAAAAGCACAAAAATAGAAAAAGAGCACTTAATGTGCTCTTTTTTAACATCTTCGATTTTTACTTAGTCAACGCTTTTGGGGCGCGTGTTATTGATGAACCGCTACTACGACGTCTGGTTTGCAAGCACGCGCTCAACAGTATCAACAATCGCTTGTGTTTGAGGGTCAAACTCAATATTTACTTGGTCGCCTACTTCGCGGCTGCCAAACAAAGTGCGATTTAGCGTTTCAGGAATCAAGTGTACAGAGAATCGGTTCTCTTCCACTTCACCTATCGTCAATGAACAACCATCAACGCCAATATAACCCTTGCTCAATACATACTTCATTGATTCCTGTGGCAACTCAAACCAAAGCGTGCGGTTGTTTTCAGTCTTGATCACATCCACTAAGTTCGCCATCAACGTAATGTGGCCAGACATACTATGCCCGCCAATTTCATCACCAAATTTTGCTGCTCGCTCAACATTCACTTTATCACCAACAATCAGTTGGCCTAAGTTCGTCAATCGCAATGTGGCTTGCATTAAATCAAAAGCAATCTGATTGCCCGAAATTTCCGTTACCGTTAAGCAACAACCGTTATGAGCTACTGAGGCACCAATCGCTAATCCCTCAACCATTTCGTCGCTTAGCTCAATGGTATGAGTCTGAAACAACTCTTTTTTATTTATAGCAACCAGTGTTGCCATGCCTTGAACGATACCTGTAAACATAAGATTCCTATTTAGCATTTTAGTAACAGTTTTTCATAGCAGTTATTGTGACATTTCTTTATGATTCGTCCAGTGGAAGCTTAAGATCATTATCTCTGATTCCTTCAGAATGTCCTTTCCTACACTATTATTCTAATTTTCCCTCTTATTTGGAGTTGTTTGTGCATCGTTACAAAGAAGAATCCGCGAATCTAATCAAACTTGCGACCCCAGTATTGATCGCATCTGTTGCACAAACTGGAATGGGTTTTGTCGATACCGTAATGGCCGGTGGTGTAAGTGCTATCGATATGGCGGCGGTTTCGATTGCAGCAAGTATCTGGCTACCATCAATCTTATTTGGTGTGGGTCTGTTGATGGCGTTGGTTCCTGTCGTTGCACAACTTCATGGTTCTGGTAGACAAGTAAAAATTCCATTTGAGATTCAACAAGGTGCGTTTTTAGCGCTTGTCATCTCCCTTCCTATCATTGGCGTACTTTTTCAGACACAACTGATATTGGAGTGGATGGACATAGAACAACTCATGGCAGAAAAAACCATCGGTTATATGAATGCGGTGATGTTTGCTGTCCCTGCATTTTTGTTGTTCCAAACATTGAGAAGCTTTACAGATGGTATGTCTTTAACTAAGCCTGCAATGGTGATTGGTTTTATTGGCTTGCTATTAAACATCCCGCTTAACTGGATGTTCGTATACGGAAAGCTTGGCGCTCCCGCTCTAGGTGGTGTTGGCTGTGGAGTTGCAACGGCTATCGTATATTGGGTGATGTTTGCTCTGCTGTTCGCTTACGTTTTAACATCAAAGCGTTTGGCTAAAATCAATATCTTCGGTACGTTCCACAAACCTCAGCTCAAAGCACAAATTCGTTTGTTTAAACTAGGCTTTCCAGTTGCCGCTGCTATCTTCTTTGAGGTGACGCTATTCGCTGTTGTTTCTCTGTTGGTTGCCCCTCTTGGGTCTTTGGTTGTCGCCGCACACCAGGTTGCAATTAACTTCTCGTCACTGATATTTATGATACCAATGAGTATCGGTGCCGCCGTGAGTATTCGTGTTGGTCATAAGTTGGGTGAAAACAACACTGAAGGAGCGAAAATCGCGACACACGTGGGAATCATTGTTGGTTTAGTCACAGCCCTAATGACAGCTACATTGACGGTACTATTCAGAGAGCAAGTTTCGTTACTGTACACAGAGAATACGGCGGTAATTACTGTTGCAATGCAATTACTATTGTTCGCTGCAGTTTATCAATGTACTGACGCAATCCAAGTTATCGCTGCAGGGGCTTTGCGTGGATACAAAGACATGCGTTCGATCTTCAACATTACTTTCGTTGCTTACTGGTTGCTTGGTCTTCCTATTGGCTACATTTTAGGAATGAAAGATTGGATTGTTGAGCCTATGGGCGCGCACGGTTTCTGGGTTGGGTTCATTGTTGGTCTAACGTCTGCAGCTATTATGCTAGGTATGCGTCTGCACTGGATGCACAAACAAGACGACGATGTGCAGTTAGAATTTAGCTCTCGCTGAGTTCTAACTCACTCAACCGGTATCCCTGATATTGAATACGAAAAAGAGCTCTGATATTCAGAGCTCTTTTTCGTTTACTGTGTGTGTATGACTATATTGTACTGAACAATCTGATTGGTATTAATACTCACTCTTTTCTCTAACGAAGCGCGCAAACTTGGGTTTTCCATTTTGAGTAAAGCCATTGTAGCGAAAGGTAATACGGCTGCCGATCTCAGGCGGCGCAAGTCTCATTTGATCACTGAACCCGCTTCCGATATAAAACTCAACCCCTTCTTCCGTGTGAACCAAAATCGAACCCATCATCCCTTTATACTTCCCTGTCCCGCCTTTGTAGCCAATAACTGTGGCTTCGGCATCGTGATGCCTTTTTAGTTTTAACAGGTCATTGCTTCGACCTGCTTGATAACGACTGGTGATCTTTCTGAGCATCAAACCTTCGCCATTACGTTCATCGACATTGTCTAATTGATAAAACAGAGCTTCTTCATTTTGAATAGGTACATGTTCGATGTAGCTGACATGAGGTTCTCCAATCATACTTACCCAATGCAATATGTTGTAATAGCGCTTTTGATAATCGCCAGTAGCCCCTGGCATATCAAACAGCATCAAGTCTATTTGGCGCCACGCAACATCACTAGGTGTGTGATCGAGGACGGTAGATTGGACTAAGTGGAACTTTCCTCTTCCTGCCCAGAGCTCCCCTTCAAGGTGTACCTTCGGTAAGTTTTTTGTAAACCACTTCGGTGAGTAAATGCGATTCCCATTTCGAGTATAAAGGTGTTGTCCGTCCCAAAGAGCACGAATCCCATCAAGCTTTTCACTCTTCCAGTATTCAGAAACATCAATGCCTTGTTGGTATGTGTTTGCGAGCACCAGATGATCAGGCGGTAAATAGGATGAATGAGAAGAAAGCGAACACGCCCATAGAGTGGCTATCGCCAATTTGGTTAATCTCATCATCTGCTCCGTATTAATATCTGCCCTTAATCCTAAGCGCTCTAACACACAGTTAGACAATCTTTGCTAGAAGATGCGATCAACTCATCAACCTTATCTAACCTTTACTTTCATTCATTAAATTAATGGCTTATGGCTCTCATATGTTCCGCCGTTTTTAGTTCTCATATTGAGAAACCAACTTTCTCAATATGAGATAGAGATTAGCAGTCGATTTAAGTTGTTGAAAAATATAAATATAAAAGTTGGCACATTCAGTGCAATTGTTCATACATACTGAAAAGGAGATATCGCTATGGAACTACGTAAGATTGATTTGAATACAACCACACTAACTCTTTCTATCTTCGGTGATTTAGACGCAGCGGGAAGCCGTGATGCTCAGACTGATATTGACGATGTAATCTCAAATGACGGCCACCCTGAAATCGAAGTCGATTTTAGCCAAGTTGAGTTTTTAGATTCATCTGGTGTTGGCGCGATTGTCTACATGTTCAAACGCCTAACTGAACGCGAACGCAACATGCGACTTGAAAATGTAACTGGTCAGCCTCTTGAAATTATGAACTTGTTACGTATTGGCCACGCTATCCCAGTAAATTCAAAAAATCCTACAAATTCATGAAGATCCACTAAGCTAGAAGTAACAAAACATAATAATAAAAAGTAAAAACATAGGACGTTGGCATGAAAATACTGAAAAGCTACATAGCCCTTTCTCTGTCTGCTTTAGTTCTAGGTGGCTGTACTAGCTACCCTGAACAAGGCACTGGCGGCTTGGCTGAAAGTTATGACTCTATTAACTACCAAAATTCCGACTTTTCTCCTGTCATGCCAGACGAACCTCTTGGTCCTGAACACGGATTACGTTTTGATTGGCAACTGGCTAAATTACATCTTGATGCCTTGGTTCAAGAAGGCGCTCGCTGGTGCTTCCCCGCTGCTGTTGTGCAAGCGATAGAAAAGCAAAATCGTATCGCTCGCGAACTACAAGGTGGCCTGCTTCTAGATGCGGCAAACGACCTAGTCATTCAAAGAAAACGTTTAAACGAACTTGAAGTCCAACTGGACTATGTGACGTCACAAGCACGGTGTGAACCACCAAAAAATGAAAACCAATTTAGAATGCAATTGTCGGTTATCGAACAGTTGTACGACCTGCTTAATGTTGACAACCAATTCGCGGAAAACTCTACTGAAGTCAATCCCAAATACATGGGACGACTTGCCGAGGCAACGACGCTACTGAAAGAACATAAATCTCTAGACCTTGTTGTTACCGGCCATGCTGATGCCACGGGTACTGAAGAATATAACGATGAATTGGCACTTGGACGTGCTAAACAAGTCGAACGCTACCTAACTATTTTTGGCTTAGGTGCTCAGCGAATCAAAGCAGTGTCTGTTGGCGAAACGGTTCCTCTTTTTGAAGGCGAATCAGACGGTACCCGTTTAACCAACCGCAGAGTGAGTATTGAAGTTATCTCCCCTAAAAATGCCGAGAAAATGGGAGGTGGATTATGAAATTATTGATCGCTTTTATCATCACCATATCGTTATGCCTTTCGAACCTCGTAAATGCTAACGAAGAGTTTTCAGACGCGGTTCAAGTCGGTGACCTTATTCAAGTCAACGTACCCGGTGAAAGTACGTTGAACAAAGGGTTTCAAGTGGATAAACGCGGCCGAATTACCCTTCCTGAAGTGGGTGCCGTATTTGTTGCGGGTTATAACAGCGAGCAACTTAACAAAGTCGTTTTAGAGTCACTGGCTACCGCTTATAAAGATCTTTCAAACGCTTCGGTATATGTAAAAGAGCAGCAAATTATCATCTACGTGCAAGGTTATGTAGAACAACCCGGTGAATACACACTGGCGTTAGGTTCAAGTATCCAAATGGCACTCTACGCAGCAGGTGGATTACGCCCCGGTGCACAACTGGACAAATTGATACTTAAGCGAGGCGCGGACAAGAAAGAGTTTAACTACAAACGATTCCTTGATTCAGGTGATGAATCAACACTACCTACTCTGCAATCACTGGATTCATTATTCGTTCCAGCTTCCCCATTAGTCGGTAACATCGAGCAAGAGTTTGACGCAGCAAAGCTTGCAAACTCAGGTGACAGTGCCGACTCTCGCAATTCGATTAAAGTGTTTGGTGAGGTAAACGCGCCGGGTTCGTTCACTTACAAAGAGAATACCGACCTTGTCGACGTATTAATGCGTTCAGGCGGGGTAACTCGCTATGCCAGTGTTGAACAAATCCGAGTAATTTCAAATAATACACCTACGCTGTTCAACCTTAAGCGTTATTTGGATTCTGGTGACGAAAGCCTACTTCCAATCTTACGCCCAGGTGCAACCATTTTTGTGCCGAAGCAAGAGGAAGAGATCAAATCCGGCGCAAACATGGTTTACGTTATGGGTGAAGTCGCTGCCCCTGGCGCTTTTGAAGGAAAGAGAGACGCGACCTTCATGGATATCCTTGCCAATGCTGGCGGCCCAACTCGATTTGCAGAGTCGCGTCAAATACGCGTAATCAAAGCGGATGGTCGAGTACTTAAATTCGATTTAGCGGCTTACACTGAAGGCTTGCCTAACTCTAACCCACCGAATATTAAAGCTGGTGACGCGATCTTTGTTCCTGAGAAAACCGACATGAACGAGAAGTCTTGGTTAAAGATTGCACCAGACAGAGCAGTTAACGTGATTGGTGAGGTGAATCGACCTGGTCGTATAGAATGGTCAGATGAAATGAACTTCATGGGATTATTGGCACACGTCGGCGGCCCCACGCTACGCGCTGACACATCGAAAATTGAAGTCGTGACGGGTAGAAAGTTGGTTGTGTTTAATCTTGATGATTTCATCAGAAATGGGGCGCCACGAGATCTGATGCCACAAATTCGTGCAGGCTCTATCGTCCGTGTCCACGACTTACCACAAGATCCGTCAGACAATAAATCTCAATGGGTACGTCAAAGCTCTGATGCTTCGATCTACATTTTTGGACAAGTGAATGCACCGGGTCGTTACCGCTTCACCAAAGACATGCACTTTCTTGACATTTTGTCTGCAGCTGACGGCCCTACTAAGGATGCCGATATACACAATGTGCGTGTAACGCACCGCGATAAAACCTACTCTAAAGTAAGCAAACTCAATTTATCGTTGTACTTCGAAACCGGTGACGAATCGTTACTGCCAAATGTAACCACTGGTGACACTATTTATATCCCAGAGAAAGGTAAAAACTGGTTAGATACACCGAAAGAAGAAACCGTTCGTGTACTTGGCGCGATTAACAACCCAGGACGTTATGTGTTCAACGACAACATGACCATTTTAGATATATTGGCAGAGGCGGCGGGCCCTACTGATAACGCTTACGTAGAGAAAATTACCATTGTGAATATGTCTTGTTGCCAAGGTCAAGCTCGTACCTTCGACCTTGTTGAATTCAGCAAAACAGCCAACATTTATAACCTACCAGTACTGCGCGCTGGTGACACTATCTACATCCCAGATCGCCGAGAGAGCTTTATGGAAAAAGCTCGTGTAGGTCTAGAAGACATATTACGTCTAACAACAATGATCGTCTTAATAGGAGCTTTATAATGACTATTTCAGCAATCCAAGCAGAAGTAGAACAACTGTATCTAGCTTCTGAACTTAACGGACAGAAATCGATTTGCGTGACTGCCTGTCATTCAGGTGACGGGGTAACCTCTATTGCAACTGCATTAGCAGAACGTTTTCTCCTTGCTGGTCATTCTACGCTTTATGTTGACCTCAACTTATACAATCCTGCTTTTAAAGATTTGAACATGTTGGAAGACAATCAACAGGGACAGTTAATTGAACATGTCGAGTCTCATCGTACGTTTATCGGTGTCCCTGCTCCACAAATTGCATCAACGCAATTGGCTTATAAAGATCCGACAACGTTACAAAAAGTGGTGAACAAATGGTTAGACAAATACGATAGAGTCATCATTGATACCTCACCACTTCTCAACATAAACAAAGGCAACATTCCGGCGCAATCTGTCGCGAGTGCTTGTGATAGTACATTGATGGTTGTCGCCTATGGTGAAACCTCTAGTCACCACCTAGAGCAAGCGAAAAAGCTGCTTGATGTGCAGAGTATCAACCTTATGGGTTGTGTGATGAACATGAAACAAACACCTAGCTTTGCACAAGAGTTGGTAAGACAAATCAATCGCATGAAATTCCTTCCAACTAAACTTCGCGATAGCTTGGCCAATAAGCTTTACCAAAATGAGTTTTTAAACCTACCGATGTAACTTTTCTGTGCCACGATAGCTTTCTTGTGCAACTTAGTTTTCTTGTGCAGCTGTATGGCTGTCATTAATCCCTGACAGCCACCGTGCCTATTGGACTCACGCCAAAACACTCTAAAACCAAGTTGGATATTTTTGACGAAATTATTGTTAAAAATACGATTTTAAAAACCATTCAGCGCATTTCACGCACTTCAGACATGGTCTTACCACCTTTAAAACCCTTCAAAAATCAACCGCCCATGCCTAACTTTATCGGTAATGTGACACAAACGGTTAAAGTGCCATGTAAATCGCATCAAAGATGGAATTCGTACGATTATTCCCTAAGATTATAAATAGAGGTGGTTTTTGACGAATTTGTAATAGTTTGACAAAGTTCTCCGATGGCTGTTGAAACACAGTGGATGAATTGGCAAATCACACTTCACTGACTTTGCACGTTTATCTATTCACACTTCACCCATCCCTCCTTCTGCTCAAATGGTTCAAATACACGGAAAGGATCACCATCGAGCAATTTAGATAATCAATTTACCTTGGTTACCTTAGTTGTATTATTAAAGAGAAAGGAAACTCAATATGAAATACAAGTTAAGCTCCGTATTTTTGTTAGTAGCAGCAGCCAGCGGTAATGCTAACGCTGGAGAATGTGGCAGCGTAACAATCGCAGATATGAACTGGAACTCTGCAACACTGATCGCCAATATCGACCAATTCATCCTAGAACATGGTTATGGGTGTGATGCCGAACTTATCCCTGGCGACACTATGCCAACAGGCACATCCATGATTGAAAAAGGCCAGCCTGATGTTGCACCTGAACTTTGGAGCAACAGCTTAAAAGACGCATTAGATAAAGGTGTCGAAGAAAAACGTCTTCGCTATGCAGGTAAATCACTTGTGAACGGCGGCGAAGAAGGTTTTTGGGTTCCTGCTTACCTCGTTAAACAATACCCAGAGATGGCAACCATCGAAGGCGTGCGTAAAAACGCTAGCTTATTTAAGCACCCTGAAGACCCAGATACATCAGCATTCTACAGTTGCCCAGCAGGCTGGAACTGTCAGATCAGCGCCGGAAACTTGTTTAACGCTCTTGAGCTGGAAGACAGTGGTTTCACGATTGTTGATCCAGGCTCGAGTGCCGGCTTATCTGGCTCTATCGCAAAAGCTTATGAGCGCGAAGAAGCTTGGTTTGGTTACTACTGGGCACCAACCGCTGTTCTAGGAAAATACGACATGGTTAAAGTCGACTTTGGCAGTGGCGTTAATGAGGAAGAGTTCCTTAACTGTACCACCAAAGAAGACTGTGAATCGCCAAAAGCGACCATGTACCCGCCTTCACCCGTTCACACTATCACCACTGAGAGTTTTGCGTCACGTGCACCTGAAGCTTATGACTACTTCACTAAACGTGGTTTCACAAACGACAAAATGAACTCGCTGCTTGCTTGGATGGAAGACAACCAAGCCGATGGTGAAGAAGCAAGTCTGCATTTCTTGAGTGAATTCCCAGAAGTATGGCACCCATGGGTTTCTGAAGAAGTGGCTAAGAAAGTTGAAGCCGAACTGTAAAAGCTTGGTTTAACAACAAGCAATTACGCTTCAACAATAATACGGAAATAACGTCGCTATACTTGATGTTATTCATGATTCGGAGCCCTTTTCATAGGCGATTACCTCATCGCATGAACAAGTGGCTCCGAACTATAAGGATATAAAATGGCTGACACCAATTGGTTATCAACCTTTCCAGAGATGGAACGCGCTGATTTACGAACCATAAAAAAGACGCTAGATGGCGCATACCGTGAATTCTCTCGTGAATACGGTGAAATGATTGAATCTCTATTTGACCCTCTTCTTTCATTCCTGGTTTGGTTTGAAAAACTTCTTATCTCAACCCCTTGGATTATAGTCCTCGCTGTTTGTACAAGCCTTGTCTACGCCGCGAGTCGCTCTTGGAAACTGGCTTTAGGTTGTGTCGCTTCCCTGCTCCTTATTGGTTACTTTGGTATGTGGGAAGACACCATGCGTACGCTTAGTATCATCACTGTGTGTACCTTGGTTTCGATATTCTTAGGCATTCCGATTGGCATTGCGATGGCTCGTTCGAATCGAGCGCAATCTATCGTTACGCCGATGCTTGATATCATGCAAACCATGCCGGCATTCGTTTACTTGATCCCAGTGGTAATGCTACTCGGCATCGGTAAGATTCCAGGGCTAATCGCCGTGGTTATCTACGCGATTCCACCTGTGATTCGTTTAACCAACCTAGGCATACGCTTAGTCGACAAAGAAGTATTGGAAGCGGCTACCGCTTTTGGTGCAAGCAAAAAGCAACGTTTATGGGGTGTTCAACTACCGTTAGCGATGCCAACGATCATGGCGGGTATCAACCAAACCATCATGATGGCACTGTCTATGGTTGTGATCGCATCAATGATTGGTGTTAAAGGCTTAGGACAACCGGTTCTTAAATCCATTACCAACCAATACTTCACATTAGGCTTGATGAATGGTTTCGCCATTGTGGCCCTAGCAATCCTTTTTGACCGCGCTTCGCAGGCGTACGCAAGAAGAACCAATGCGCATTTAGGAGGATTCAAGCATGACTAAACCATTGATTGAGATTAGTGGCCTATACAAAGTGTTTGGACCGAAACCGATGTCTGTTATGAACCGAGTTCAGAACGGCGAACACAAAGACCAGATTCTTGCTGACACGGGTCATACCGTTGGTTTGAAAGAGATTAACCTTGAGATTAACCGTGGCGAAATCTTCGTTATCATGGGGCTTTCTGGTTCAGGGAAGTCGACTTTGATTCGCCACTTCAACCGTTTGATAGATCCGACTCAAGGTAAAATCATGGTTGAAGGCATCGATGTGATGAGCCTCAATACCAAGCAATTAGAAGAGTTCCGTCGTCATAAAATGTCGATGGTATTCCAACGCTTTGGCTTAATGCCTCATCGCACCGTGGTAGAAAACGTTGCGTACGGTTTGGAAGTACAAGGTATCAAAAAAGAAGACCGTTTAGCGAAAGCCAATGAGTGGTTAGAAACGGTGGGGTTGAAAGGTTACGGCAAGCAGTACCCTGCCCAGCTTTCTGGCGGTCAACAACAACGTGTTGGTCTTTCTCGAGCTCTGTGTACTAATGCTGAAATCTTATTAATGGATGAAGCGTTTTCAGCGCTCGATCCTTTGATTCGAAGTGAAATGCAAGATCAACTCATTGAACTGCAAGAGAAGCTTCATAAGACGATTGTTTTCATCACCCACGATTTGGATGAAGCACTTCGTCTCGGCGACCGAATCGCAATTTTGAAAGATGGCGAGTTGGTACAACAAGGTACACCACATGAGATTCTGCTGAATCCAGCCGATGACTATGTAGAGGCATTCGTTAAAGACGTAAACCGTGCTCGTGCATTGACCGTTGAAACCGTTATGCAGCCCCCTCTCTATCGAATCACATCTGAAACGATTGAAGGTGCTTTGGCACAAATGAAGATGCTGAAAAATGACTACGCTTATCACGTAACGGATGAAGGCTATCAAGGTCTAGTCACACAAGAGAGCCTACAGGATGCAGTTGAAGATTCATCGGTGCATGACTTCAGTGAAGAGATATACGAAGAAGTTCCAGCCATTTTGCCTGATGCGGTGATTGAAGAAGTGCTACCAGACACTATGTCTTGTGACTATTCTCTTCCGGTTGTTGATGAGGACGGTAACCTAAAAGGTGAACTAGAGAGAAGCGCTGTTGCTGATATCTTCTCTGAAAGTAGCGAGGAAGAAGTAGAAACCGACCCAAAGCCAAAGATTGATAAAGCTTCGTAGTTCTACTTTTCGTTATCTAAAGCACGGCTGTTTAAATTATCGCTATTTGGGTTATAGCTATTTTGGTTATATAGCTATTTAGATTAGCCTAAACGACTTAACCTGCTCTAAGACCACTGTTGTTAGTAACTGCAGTGGTCTTTTTTATGTGTATCGGCCTCGCTTTGTCCTGCACTCTCCCCTTTAAGCTTATAAGTACCCAGGCTAATAGGTGCCTAAGTTTATATTTCATAAGAGAAAACAAATTTAAATCAGTTCGTTAGATTTGTCACAAACATAGTGGCAATTCGGGCGAGAAGGCAATTAATTGCTTTGTTTATAAGGCAAGCAGTTGAAATTATTCTAGAAAATGACTAAAACTTAATAGTACTCACGGATATTACGCTCAACAAAAGGACTTAGTTTGATGAATTCCACTTTAGCGTCAGACACAGCTGCACATCTAAACTCACAAGAAGTTAGCGAGCTTGTTGATGAAAGCGTTCTAGAGCAAATGATTCGAGATACAAGTGCGGATATTATCCCGATCTTGATCGACCATTATGTCGAAGAATCACAAACACGCTTGGTCGCCATAAAAGAGGCTGTCGCTCAGCACGACGCTCAAACACTTGAGTTTGAGGTTCATACTCTTGGCAGCACCGCACTCTCATTAGGTAATCGCCCTTTGGGTGAGTTAGCTCGCGCTTTAGAGAAGCAGTGTCTAGAACAGAGTCACGATGCGGCATTTCTGCAAGTTGACGAATTACTAGAACTCGCAGAGCGTTCAATCAAAGCCTTGCTTCACAGGAAACAGGCAGGCTTCAGTTAACTTTGGATGTTCAGATAAAAACTCAACATAGTCGTTATTAATATAGTCCCCATAAAGATGCGAACCAGTATGAGTAGCAATGCGGGAAATCCTACACACCGCGCCTTAAAAGATTGCATGCGGTAGATAACAAATACACAAGACTCGTATTGATGGTTCCATATCACTATGTTATTGATTGGTTAGGATAAAGTTTCAAAAGGAATACACAATGCGCCCTAAGGTATTGTTAGTTGAAGACTCCACCTCACTCGCCGTACTCTACAAGCAGTACGTAAAAGACGAGCCCTACGATATCTTCCACGTCGAAACCGGCGCGGAAGCTAAGACCTTCATTGAAAGGCACTCTCCACAGCTTGTTATTCTTGACCTTAAGTTGCCCGACATGCCAGGGGAAGAAGTCTTAGATTGGATTAGTACGAACGAAATACCAACCGCCGTCATTATCGCAACGGCACATGGCTCAGTAAACATTGCTGTTGACCTTATCCAGCGCGGTGCGGAAGACTTCTTAGAGAAACCCATTCAAGCCGATCGACTCAAGACTTCTGTTCGCTTACATCTAAAAAGAGCGAAACTCGAAAACCTTGTCGATAACATGCAAAGCAAGTTCGATCGTGACCGCTTTCATAATTTCATCGGCTCTTGCCTTCCCATGCAAGCGGTTTACAAGATTATCGATTCGGTAGCACCAACAACCGCCAGCGTGTTTATTAACGGTGAAAGTGGTACGGGTAAAGAAGTGTGTGCTGAAGCGATCCACCAAGAGAGCCAGCGTAACGGTAAGCCCTTCGTGGCTATTAACTGTGGCGCTATCCCTCGAGACCTAATGGAGAGCGAAATTTTCGGTCACGTTAAAGGTGCATTTACTGGTGCAACAACCGACCGTAAAGGTGCGGCGATGCAAGCGCATGGCGGCACCCTATTTCTCGATGAGCTTTGTGAAATGGAATTGGAGATGCAGAAGAAGCTCCTAAGATTTTTGCAAACTGGGACGTTTACCCCACTCGGTGGCAACCGCGAGATTAAAGTGGATGTCAGAATTATCTGTGCGACCAACCGCGATCCACTGGTTGAGGTAGAAGAAGGACGCTTTAGAGAAGACCTTTACTATCGTGTTCACGTTGTGCCTATCGAGATGCCACCGCTTCGTGAACGAGGAAGTGACATTGTCACCCTTTCTAATCACTTCTTGAAGCTGTACGCGAAGCAAGACAAGAAGAAGTTCAAATCAATAGACAAAGAAACGCAGAATTTACTTAAACGTTATGCGTGGCCAGGCAACGTACGTCAGTTGCAAAACATCATCCGTAACATCGTGGTGTTGAACAATGAAACGAGCGTGACCAAAGACATGTTACCGCCTCCGATCGTAGCTACAGCCACGAAATCAGTTACACCGATTCGAGTAGCTGCGCCCCAAGCTGCTGTTGTGGAAGCACCAGAAGCTAAGTTGCCACCTATTACACCGGAAGAGTTGGAGCAATCCTCAGTTGTCCCCGCTAACAACGATCCGATGACGCCCGCATTTACAACAAGCGAAGGTGCTATTCGTCCAATGTGGCAAATAGAGCGAGAAGCTATTCAACATGCCATCAATCATTGCGATGGGAATGTGTTAAACGCTGCCGTGCTGTTAGAACTTAGCCCTTCTACTGTTTATCGTAAGAAACAGGCTTGGGAATCGGAAGATGAGTACAATCAAGCCTAACCAAGGTGTACTCGACGTAAACCTTTATGAGATTTGGCTGTTGATCGACAGCCAAACTTTTGGAGGCATAGAAACGCATGTTTTAGAATTAGCACAAGGCCTGATATCGGAAAGCGCTCAGTATTCAGAGGTTGTCCGCATCGTTCTTTTGACTAAGTTTAATCCTGAAGCGATCATCGTTGAAAAGTTAGATGCACTGAACATCCCTTATAATTACCTCTCTGATTTAGCCTCATGTTCTGCAGATTCAAGTAGTAATAGCGCGACACAGCTTAAACGTGCCGTTCAACATTATCAGCCAAGACTTATCCATGCTCATGGTTATAAAGCCAGTTTGGTCAGCAAGTTAATCAAGCTCCCATCTCGTTTCAACAACACAAAGCAAATCACCACTTATCACGCAGGTGAAACCCCAACTGGCAAAGTATGGCTTTATGACTGGCTCGACCGTTACAGCAGCTTTCTTTCTGATCAGTCGCTCGTGGTCAGTGAGAAGATTAAAGCGAAAGTACCGAGTAAAACCCATCAATTGAATAACTTTGTTAAAGTCCCAACCGGATTAACAAAGTCCCCTTCATCAAGCCCATTCCATGTTGGCTTTGTGGGACGATTAAGCCACGAAAAAGCGCCAGATCGATTTGTCGCATTAGCCAAACCGTTTCCTGATGTTCGGTTTGAGCTTTTTGGTGACGGGCCAGAAATGGAAGCGTTAGTTAAATCGCAGCCTGATAATGTTACCTTTCATGGGCATCAAACCAATATGGACGACGTTTGGAGCCAAATCGATTTGTTAATCATCCCTTCCCGCTTTGAAGGCTTACCTATGGCGGCATTAGAATCCATGATTCGCGGCATTCCTGTCCTCGCCACCTCAGTTGGTAACTTGCCTAAACTCATCGAGCACCAAGTTAATGGCTACCTCGCAAATTCTGAGGCCGAGCTAGAACAGTTTTTATCTTTGTGGATGTCATTGTCGATTGAACAACGTGACTCTCTCAGAAGTAACGCGATAGAAACCGTCAAAAACCAATATTCGCCACAAGCTGTTGTCCCGAAGTTGTTGAAAATCTACCAACTCGATCGTTAATCCTAGCCTTAGTCGATAACTGGTTAATTTAGCTTGATAATTTAGCCGTTCTAGTCAGTTTTATACTGATTCTCAAAATGACAAATCTCACCTCAAGGCTAAGCCCTCACTTAATAATCCAACACTAAATCAGTTAGTTAAACAAAATGCATAACTGGCACTCGCTTTGCAATATTTAACATCAGGTGTAACTACGTCTCAAAAGATTACGAGCGAGTCATGAAGAGTTTATTTGCGAATAGAGGTCACAATGGTCAACCCTGAAGCCAATAGATTGCCAGTCATCATCACTATCAGCACCTTGTGTGTTGGGCTTGGTATTGTTTGGTACTTTGTGCCTCACCCTGCTGTCATTGTCGCGCTCGCTCTTGTGCCATTAGCTGGGTTATTCGTGTTAAACAAGACATTCTGGTTAGTTCTATTATTCGTTGTCTTTTCATTTTTCCGAATTCACGAAGCCGTACCTCAGCTCTATTCGTTAAAAATACCGCTGATGCTTTCATTAGGTGCCCTGTCAGCTTTACTCTGGCATGCACTAATCAGTAAAGAGCTTAAAATCTTCTGGCACCCTTGTTTAAATTGGCTCGCCATTTTTTGGGTATTGGTTTTTATTGGTATTATCTTCGCGTCTAACAGGCCCGTAGCACTTGCAGAATTCAAAGGCGTTTATTGGAAAATCATCGTGATGACGCTTGCGATTACTTGGCTAGTAAATACCACTGAAAATCTCGCAAAAACCGCGATGACGATTATCTACGCTGGCGCTTTAGTAAGCTCTATTGCCGTGTACAACTCAGTAAATGGCATTGGGCTTGTTGAAGGCTCACGTGTGACTATTGGCCGCGATTTTGGCTCTATGTTAGGTGACCCGAACGATCTAGCACTGGTACTGATGTTCCCACTCGCCTTTACGATAAGCCAAGCCACCACGACTGGCATCTCACGATCCAAACGCTTAATTAGCGGGTTAGTCTGTTTGTTGCTGCTCGCCGCCATTATTGCCACTCAAAGCCGTGGCGGATTACTGGGGTGTATTGCGGTGATTGGTATTTTTGCGTGGAAACTAGTGCGCTCTAAAGTTCTCTTAATCTCCGTAGGAACTGTCGTGGCCGTAGTGCTCTATTTAGTTGCTGGGATCTCAGACAGAGCTTCTGGTGGTGCTGCTGAACAAGGTATCGATGAATCTGCAATGGGTCGAATCTACGCATGGGAAGCGGCAGTAAAAATGGCGGTTGAGAATCCACTGACTGGCGTAGGGTTGAACAACTTCTTCTCGAATTACTTCTTTTACAGTTCGCACTGGGACGGACTGAATCACGCCGTTCACAGTACGTGGTTTGGTGTGTTAGCAGAGACTGGCTTCATTGGTCTTATCATTTTTGTCTGCCTTATCGTTTCTTTGATCAAAACCTCCCGATCCACACTCACCAGATTAAAAAACTCAACCACAGAAATCACACCTGAACTTAATGCGGTCGCCTATGCGATCTATGCAGGTCTGATTGGAACAATCGTGTCGGGTACATTTTTGACTCAAGGCTTCAACTGGCCGATTTATATCCTCGCAGCACTCACAGTTTGCGTCTCAAACGTATCTCAAACTGCCTGTCAAAATGAGAAAACCTAAAACCCACATTTTAACCCATTGAAAACATTATATTTATTAAATGGCACAGTATATGAAAGTACTTCTATATAACAAGATAGAGGAGTTTCATTATGACGTCAGTATCTATACATCAATTCAAACATTGGCTTAAGTTTCATCCTAATTCTCGAATTAGAAATGTGTTTTTCATTTTGAAAGACATCAGAAGCGCAGAGCTACCTACCCCTCAAATACTTAATCGTTGCCTCTATCAAGCGCACAAGCTAGTGGTGAATTTGGTTTCTGGCTTGACGAGATTCTTCTACTGGACACCGGCTTTCAAAGGTCGTGTGGCTCAATGTGGCAAGCGCCTGTATTTGTATGGTGGTCTGCCTTTCGTCAGCGGTCCGGTGCAAATTTCGATTGGCGATAACTGCCGTATCTCTGGCCACACGACATTCTCTGGTTGTACTCAGCCACTTGAAGGCTTGGAACACCCACTATTGTCGATTGGCAACAACGTCGACATCGGTTGGCAGTCGACTATCGCTGTTGGCGGTAAAGTCGTTATCTCTGACAACGTACGAATCGCTGGCGGCGCGTTTCTATTTGGATACTCTGGTCACCCGCTAGATGCAAAACGTCGATCGCAAGGTGAAGGTGATGACCCTCAGCAAATCGGCGACATCATTCTTGAACCCGATGTTTGGCTAGGCACGAATGTGACGGTTAAAGGTGGCGTAACCATCGGCGAAGGTGCCGTTATAGCCGCAGGCAGCGTAGTAACAAAGAATATCCCGGCCTTCGCAATAGCAGGTGGTAACCCAGCTCGAGTAGTCAGACAGATTAAATCCATTGAAGTGACTGAATCCGATGTATTCGATTCATTAGAGACTCATGGAGGTGACCATGCGTGATCTAATCGTATTTGGTGAAGACTTTGGCGGCCTACCGTCATCAACTCAACATTTAGTGCGTCACCTTGCTAAGCAACACAAAGTCTTATGGGTCAACTCTATTGGTCTTAGACAGCCAAGACTGTCAGTTAAAGACATCACTCGCGCTTTCAATAAACTGACAGGGCGAAGCAACGCAGTTACTCAAAACATGCTGGATCCACAAAACGTCACTGATTCAAACGACCAAGGCAACATAACGGTCGTGAACTTGAAAACCATTCCTGCGCCTGCTTCTAAATTTTCTAGAAAGTTGGCTCAGCAAATGATGTTGCACCAACTAAAACCAGTGATTGCCGAGCTTAACCTTAACGCGCCAATCCTATGGAGTTCTCTTCCGACTGCTGTTGATCTGTGCGGACACTTAGGCGAGTCAGCGGTTGTTTATTACTGTGGGGATGACTTTAGTGCACTTGCGGGCGTAGACCACAAGACGGTCGCAAAGCATGAATTAGAACTCATTGAAAAATCAGATTTGATCTTCGCTGCTAGTGAAAAGTTGATGGACAAATTCCCTAGCGAGAAAGCTCAGCTCTTACCACATGGTGTCGATGTCGGGCTATTTTCTACACCTGCACCAAGAGCAAAAGATTTACCAAGCAACCACCGCCCTATTGCTGGTTTTTATGGCAGCCTTTCTAAGTGGCTTGATTATGAAATGATTGTTCATGTCGCGACAGCAATGCCGGAATGGGACTTTGTATTCATAGGCCCAAATGAGCTTGATACGATCATGCTGCCTAAGTTGAGTAACGTACATTACCTTGGCCCACGTCCACACCATACGCTGCCAGGCTATTCTCAACACTGGGATGTGAGCTTGTTGCCGTTTGTTGATAACGAGCAGATCCGAGCTTGTAGCCCACTCAAACTAATGGAGTACCTTGCGGCCGGCACGCCAATTATCACAACTCAATTCCCAGCATTAAAGCCATATCAAGAACATGTCACCACAGTTGGTAGTGTAAACCAAATGATTTGGGCGCTTGATCATGCACGCCAGCTGAGCAATTCACCGATCTCTGTCGTCGAACAAGAGAGCTGGCAGAACCGTGGTAACTTCGTACATTGGATGTTGGAGCTTTTATGAATAATCTTAAGTTGCGCTTACTAGTCATCCTAAATGCCATGTGGCGCCAACGCTACGTTATTGTTCTCCCAATCTTTATTTTGCCCTTTGTTGGCTTCGGTGTGAGCAAGTTGGCCCCGACTAAATATGACGCGCATACCAGTATGTTGATTCAAGAAACAGCCAAGATGAATCCATTTTTGGAAGACATCGCCGTCTCTACCATGCTCAAAGATCGACTTAACGCATTGAGAACATTGCTTCACAGTCGACATGTTCTTTACTCGGTCGCTGATGAACTGCAATTAACTAGTCCAGATATGCCTGAGGTTGAGAAACAAGAGATCATTACTGACTTGTCTCAGCGTTTATCAGTTACTCAACTTGGAAAAGACTTTCTAAAGATAAGCTTAACGTCGAGCACTCCAAATGGAATGGAACAAACGCTTCGAGCGGTGAGTGAACATTTTATTGAACAGCTGCTCGCGCCGGAACGCTCGTCAATTGAGGACTCAAGTAATTTCTTGAAAATCCATATAGACAAACGTAGCGCGGAACTTGAAGAGGCAGAAGAAGCGCTAGCCGCATACATGAACGAAAACGTCCAATCGACGCCAGAATTGCAAAGCCAAAGCTTGAATCGCTTAGCGTCACTCAAACAAACACTGGCGGAAAAAGAGGCGGAATTATCGGGTGTTGAAAAAAGTTTAGGGTCAATCGACCAACAACTTTCTAAAACAAATCCCGTGATAGGTCGAATCGAAGACCAGATCATCGACATTCGCAGTGAGCTGACTCTGCTGCAAGCCAAATACACAAATAAACACAGTGCCGTACAAGCTAAAGTCCGTGAATTAGACAGGCTTGAAAATGAGCGAAAAAGTTTGCTCGAGGTTACTCAGCCAACGATGAACAGCGACCAGCTTTGGGACATCGCAAGTAGCACGACACTGAACAAGCTTTCTGATACCCAACCTCTTCTGGTCACTCAATTACACAGCCTACAACTGGTTCGTGCTCGCTTTGAGTCTTTAACAGAAGAGACCAAAAGCCTTCGTACTATGATTTTCGAATTAGAACACAAGGCGAATAACTTCGGTGAAAATGCCAAAGAGATGTACCGCCTTAAACGTCAAGTTGAAATCAAGCGTCAACTATATGATGAACTGACAGAGCGTTATGAAATGGCTCAGCTAACGGGTTCGCTTGGTGTATTCGAGCAAAACAAACGTGTGAAGATTATCGATTTGCCTTTCACGCCTAGCATGAAATCTAACATGCCGACTTTTATCTTTATTCTGGCTGGATTTGTTGCGGGCATCGGATTGGGCATTGGTCTGGCGGTATTGTTCGAGCTGTTTGACTCTTCAATCAAGCGTAAAGACGAAATCGAAGAGATCTTAGGTGTCCCTGTGATAACGGTGATACCTAAAATGGGCTAGTCAGCCTCAAAGGCATGTTTAACTTGCTAGCCTTGTAGCTTCTTAGCTTCTTCTTATCTTTTTAGCTTCCTAACACTAAACGCCAACATTAGCTTTAATGCCGATCGTTTAAGAAGACTTGAACGATCTTGCAGTTAGCAGATAATCCC
>NZ_JBGONH010000059.1:0-30809 GCF_041439075.1 Vibrio sp. FF145 | reverse complement strand
CACTTACTACCGTTTTTGTTTTAAGTTCCCGCTAATCCGCGATGAACCTTAAAAAAGCCAGCATTTACATGCTGGCTTTTTGTTCGACAACTCAGAATACATAGATGTTACGGATAGATAACTATTACGGATTGTCCCGCTTACACCAGTCACCCGAAAGTATTTCTTTATTAGCCGTTAGATCAAGCTGATACAAATATACCCATGCTAATCCAAATATAGTTTCTATTTGTTCGCGACGATACTCAACAGGAACATCTTCTAGCCGATCGAGCGAAGCCAAAACTTCGTCGTTAATGGTATAGACCTCGCCAACGACATTTTTCTTTCCAGAAATCATCGCTGGATAGGCACCTAAATCAAAAAGAGCGTATTCCTCAGGGGTGTCAAATCTGCCTAAGCACTCACACTGCTGCAAATAGTGGTGGTTGGACTGACCTTGCCTCAAGGTTCCATAAACAAAAACAAGTTGCTGCATAACCCCTCCTCAGCATTCGTAATCCGCTAATCATTCACGACTCAAGTGTTACTCGAATTCAAATTGATAGAGAAGATCCACGGCACTGTCTAGCCCCGATACGGCTTCAACATAGAGATCCTGCATCAATCGATAACGAACAGTAAACTCACCTAACGAGTTAAAGATACCTACGCCATACTTCACCTGTAAACCAGGGAGAATGTAGCCGCTGACCGTAACCTGGGAGTCATCTCCAGAGCCTGCAGTATCCAATTGCAAGTCCTGTACGCCAAAAGCCTCACCAATTTCGCCGACAACCTTGCCGCTCTTCGCCAAGCTTAAGCCAATTAAGGTCGTTGTCATTGAACCATTCGACTCACCATCAATATCTTGACCACGCAAAATATAAGACAACGCGTTGGCTTGCGGCATCGCAGGATCAGAATAAATTTCGATGGTCGGCTCTGTCGCCGGGCCTGTCACTCGAATACCAGCAGTCACATCATCCTGAGTATTATCAGGGTTACGTATCGCATTGATCGCTACATATGGCTGATCCGGAGGCCCATTCATTAGAATCTTACCTTCTTTGATCAAGAGATCTTGTCCAAAGGATTGGTAAGTACCATCGACGATATTTACCTCACCTGTGATAAAAGGACCTTGGTCTTTTTGAGCCACGTTGAGCTTGCCGACCAAATCACCTTCAAGACCAAAAGCAGACAGTTTAAAGTCATCGCCAATGGAGATATTAATATTGGTCATCACATTGAATGGAATCGTGTCTTCGCTCTCTGGCTCAAGATCTTTATTCAAGATAACTTGATCAGAAGAGACGCCGACCGCTGACGGTGGTAAGTCTTCGACAACGATACGTCCCCACGGTAATGCGATATCACCCGTAATTTTTGCAAGCTCTGGCGTGACATCAATGGTCATATCAGGCACGACCTTCACCTTAACCATAGGTGGAATATCAACCATCAACTCATCAGCAAACACTCTAACGTTAGAGTGCCATGCTTTAAGATCCTGCCAGTCCCCGGAGCCTTCGATATCAAGGTGACCATCGGGTGTTTCAACATTGGCATCTAACTTCGCGCTGTAGCCGTCAAAATCGAGGTCAATACGACCATCTTTAATATCGACTGGTGTGACATCGCCTTTGACTTGAATACCATCAACAGAGAATTGACCAAAGACTTGAGGATGCATCAAAGAGCCTTTTACCTGTAGGTCACTCTCAAGATCGGCCTTCAACAGGCTGTATTCGCCGAGGATTGGCTGTAAGAAGTCCAAATGGAAAGTTGTCAGCTTAATTGCCGCATCGACCATTTTGTCTTCTGCGAGAATGTCTGGTAACGACACCGTGCCAGACAGGTCACCATTATCAGACACATCCAACTTAAAGTCGGCGTTCAGTTGGTTGTCTTTTAGTTGGGCATTCAATGCAACGCTTTCCCAACCGAGTGTGATTGGCTCACCAACTTGTTGAACAGCCTGACCTTTCGGCATATCGACGCTTACCGTCACCTCAGGTTCACCTTGTTCCGACCATTTGGCATAAGCGGTCGCATTGACTAAGCCCTGTAATTGCGTTTCTTTAGGCATGAGGGCTTGGATCTGCTCAAAGTCGAATTGGTTAACGCCCAGTTTGGCCTCACCTGACTTTCCAGCGCGGATATCCTCATCCAGACACACGCTCGAACCCGATTGCTTCCAACAGTGCGCTTGAACGTCGGCATACTGCTTATCGACATCCGCCTTAATCGCAACGGGTTGGTCTAATACCCAAGGCCCCTGTTGAGTGGTAATTCTGACTCTGTCTAACGACCCATCCCAAATAAGAGAAGGCTTCTGAATCAATTCTCCAGAGATAGCCAAACTGGTCGACACTATATCGGATATCACATCAAGTGTTACGGTATGCTGCTTCTCACCGCCATTCACGGTTAAATCAATGCTTTCCACATTTTGTTCTTGATAGGTTAAGTTCTTAGCTTTCAATACAAGATCGGCTTGAGCTTCAGGCAATGGCAGAGGAACCACTGAGCCATTAAGCGATAAGGATTCTAGTGTTGCTTCGTTATTCCAATCGACCTTATCAACATTAAGTGCGAGATCGACCTTTGGCTCTTTCGTTGGGCCACTAAGCTGGATATTACCCATCACTTTACCCGTCAGCTCTGGAACACTCTTATCTAACTGTGGAAAATTAATCGCAACGCCCATACCCCATTGCTTATCCAGTTGCCCTTGAGCCTTAATCGAATTAACACCGTGAGCCAAGCTCAAACCACTGGTTTTCAGTTTAGGTTCACCGCTCGCGCTGCGATCTGACGCTGACAACTGCCCTTTGATATCCAGAGGGTATTCTCGTAGGATCCCCTCGATATCGAGCTTAGGTAGTTCAATCGCCCAACCACCCGCTTGTGTCAGTTCACCCGAAGTTACGATGCTTCCGCTAATGTTACCCTCGGCTTCTGGCCACTGCAGACCCGGTTGTATGTCTTTGAGCGTCACATCGGCTTGCCAATTAACGAGCTTCTTCCAGTTAGCTTTAACTACACCATTTAGTTCGCCACCCAAGGTATTCAGTTTCAAGCGTTCAAGTTCAATCTGTTCCGTGGTGCCTTTACCTTGTAGATCTATTGTTAAGGCAGGTATCTCCTTACCATCGGCTTCAGCTTTAAGCTGCACATTAAAACCATCTAATGAACCATCGGCTTTGAATTTCTCAATTGCAGCTTGGTAGTCACTTTTACCTGTCAAAGGCCATTGCGCTTTACCTCCCTCTAAAAGAAGGTCAAATGGCAGAGTCGGTTCTAAGGGTTGAATATCCCCAGACAACTTTGCCTCAATCAATTCGGAGAACTGAGACTCTAGGCTTAACTTAGCCACGCTGCCTTGTGCTTTCAGAGACAGTTTCTGACCAGCAAGATCGGTTTCTTTCACCAACGCACCCAAAGAAAGCTCTAGCGGATAGCCGCCCTTGAGCTCAACCTTCGTCGTTAGGTTCGCGCTTGCTTGTGGCATATCGAGTTCGAGACTGGAAACGTCAACCGTGTGTTTACCCGCGCGAGCTTCTAACCCGAGGTGATTCACAACAATTGGCGCTTCTTGTTCTAGAGTGAAACGGTTGAGATCAAAACGCTCAAGTACAACCTGCAAAGGAATCCAAACTTCAGGCAACTCGATAGCTGTCTTAGTTGCAGTATCTGGCTCGACTATTTCTGATTGTGGATCTTCAGTAGACTCTGCAAGTTTAACCTTAAGATCATTGAATAAAGTTGGCGATACTGTCAGCTTTTCCCCCTGCATACTCAGGGCAGTAGAGAACAAACCCCATTCAATTTCATGACCTAAGATATTCAGTTTGATATCAGATAAAGCGATTCGATTAATGACGATTGGTAGTGGTGTTTTTACCGATGTTACGGGCGGAGTAGGTTCTGCCTCTTCTGTAGAAGCTAGTGGCAATTCAGTAAATGCGAAATCCAGCCCTTGAATCGCTAAGCGGTCAACACACACTTGAGGGTCGAGCAGACAGCGCGGATTGATAGCCAATGCCAAATTTTCAACCTTGGTATCGATATGTAGGCTATCATCTTTAAACTGAACATTGTTAAGCGTAAAGCTTGGGAAAAGAGCGCCTTTAGTACTTTCCACTTTCAGTTGTGGCAATGCTTTTTCGGCGCCCCACAACACAGTATTCAACCCCGAATTGGTGAACAAAACAAAACCTAGTAGGGCGATTAACAATAGCAAAATCGACGTCAATGAAATCGACGCCCACTTGATACACTTACCCACCACTTTGATCATAATTCTGGCCCTAAACTAAAGTGCAGTTGGAACTCATCACCTTTTTTCGCATCTAGACCCCAAGCAAAATCTAAACTCACAGGACCGACGGGGGACGCCCAACGAATCCCGACACCAGTACCATGTTTCCACTCTGGCGTGTCATTGAATGCATCACCAATATCGTAGAAAGCCGCTCCCCACCAATTCCCAACTAAGCGATATTGGTATTCAAACGAACTGGTTGCAATGAATTTCGCCCCCGTTAGTGCGCCACTTTCATCTCGAGGAGAGATAGACTCATAGCCATAACCACGGATGCTATTATCACCACCCGCAAAAAATCTTAAAGAAGGAGATAACTTATCAAATTCGTCCGCAAAGTTTCCGCCGAATTGAAGGCGGGTTAAACCTCGGTGGTTATTACCAATGCTTCGAATCCATGCGGTTTGCCCTTGAAAACGTACGACTTGGGTTTCAGATAACAAGGTATCATCAGCCGCTTCAACCATGATGGTTTGTTTATCGCCCCACATCGGCATTGAACCGCCTCGGGTTCGAGTGCGTGAGAAAGAGACACCTGGCAACACAAACTGCGCCAAATCGTCTTGTAAACCTTGTTTATAGTTTTCGACTAGGTATCGAATGAATACCGTGCGTTGCCAACCATTATCTAGACGCCAGTACCTTTCTAAGGCTAAGTTTGACTCCAAACTCTTGGTATCACGGTTATCCAGATTCTTCATTCCATACTTAATTTGATAGTAGTCATTAAGCACGTCATCCAATGGGATTTTATAAGCCGCCGTAATCGTCTGCTCAGGCTTGGAGATCGATAAACTACTATTAAAACTATGACCTTTCTCATTAACCCAAGGTTTCTTCCATTTAAGGGTACCTTTTACACCCAAGTCTGTTGATACACCGATACCCGTTTCAATTTGGTTCCGCGCTTGCGGAGCAAGGCTTACCTTCATCGGAATTTCTCGACCTTCACCCAATTGACTTAAATCAGGCTCAACAAAGACTGAAGAGAACCAATCCGTATTGGAAAGGTTTTGGTTGTATTCACCAACTTTGGTTATCGAGTAAGGTTCGCCATCTTCAAATGGTTTAAGTGACTGCACCTTCTCTTCTTCTATTTGGCTACCAGTAACCTGAGTAGAGCCAAAGTGATAACGAATACCACTGTTATAATGAAGGCGGACATAAGCGCGGTTTAATTCAGGAGCGACTTCTAGTTTGCTAAGATCATACGCCCCATCGAAGTAACCTTTCGCTAATCCAAGATTGCGGATCGATGATTTTAAAGAGTCATAATTACCATGATTCAAAATCGAACCTTTAGACAACTTGCTCTTAGCTATTAAGGCCAAAAAATCAGGATCATCTTTGGCTTCACCAGTCAGAACAATATCTGAAGCATAAATAACAACCGGCTCTCCCGGCTCAACCGTAACAGTCAATTCGGTATCATCTTCAGAATGAGTAAATGTGATATTAGGTTGGTAGTAGCCTAATGCATTCAACGCTTCGTTGATCATCGACTCCAAGCGAGATTGAAATCTTAATGAGACCGAATACTCTTCTTCAGGAATCGCACTCAGATAAGCATCCACATTATCTGCAAGCGCGCCATCCAACCCTTTAATATCAAGGGAAACGTCAGCGAAAGCGAATGTCGATGACAGTAGAGTGCCAATCAGAACTGGTAAAGTTTTTCTTATCATGTTTAATTGGTGAAGAAGTTATCAATACGTTAATAAGTGAAAAGAAATCATACCGCTAAAAAGGCATTGAGTCTGTAACAAATCTGGTAATAACACGGTCTAATGTAAAGACTTAATCAATATTAACCAGCCGTTAATATGAGCCTCCAGTTAATATAAACCTAGATCTAATGTTAACTAACGCGGTAAACGTATGCGAAAAGGAATATAACATGCTAAACAAACAACAACTGGTTTCCGCAGCAACCGCATTACCGGGAAATGCTGACCCAATCCGAATCACTGAGCGCCATTTCGTCAATCAAACTGACTTGCTCAATACACCTACGGGTTCTCAACAAGAAGTCCTACTTGGTATGGGATGCTTCTGGGGAGCTGAGCGTTTGTTCTGGCAGTTGAACGGCGTTATTTCAACATCTGTTGGCTACGCTGGTGGATACACGATTAACCCCACTTATGAGCAGGTATGTAGCGGACAAACTGGCCATACCGAAGTCGTTCGTGTCATTTTTGATAGCGAACAAACATCTCTCGCTCAAGTACTTGAAACCTTTTGGGAGCGTCATGACCCAACTCAAGGGATGCGCCAAGGCAACGATTTAGGGACTCAATACCGTTCTGCGATATACACCTTCAGCGAAGAACAACAGACTATCGCTGAGCACTCTAAACGTGAATACCAACGAGCAATGACTGAATCATTGGGCAACGAAATCACAACGGAAGTTCTGCCTGCTGGAAAATATTTTTTCGCAGAAACCTACCACCAGCAATACCTAGCTAAAAATCCGAATGGTTATTGTGGATTGGGTGGAACAGGTGTGTGCTTCCCTCCGCAATAATGTGTTATACCAATCACAGTAAGTAAGTGATCATAAATAGCGCAGGAAAAATGCTTGAGAACAAGGCAGAAATTTTCGATAAGTAGTTATTCTACAATCAAAATTTCTAACGATGTTATCGAGTGTTTTAACCAGCTAGGATGAACAGTTATTTACTACGATTGGTATTAGGCATACAAACTAGAACAACATCCATTAAAAAAGGGCTTCCGCTAGGAAGCCCTTTTTTAATGGAAATCTATTTGACGCAATGCAAATCTATAACAGTCAGTTACACCGGCAGCGCAGCAATCGTGCCGTTAACCTCTTTAAAAATAGTGAGCTTTTGTTTGTCTGAAACTTCAGGAAGAAGCACTTTGCCTTGGTCGAAGCGAAACTCTCCGATACCCTCTATAGCAAACTGGCCTTTGAACAGGACTTTAACGAAACGCGCCACCTGATGTGGACGGTAAGTAGAAAATTTTCTTAACATAATACAACCTCAATTCCATTTGAGTACTACAGCCAAGTACCTGAACACCAACGTATTCAAAGCACATTAAATCGCTAATTCCTTTAGCAAACAGCAAGATAATCTATTGTTCATCTCGATATTGATGCATTATACCTTTTGGTAACAAGCCTGCAACTTATTTCTACGGCGTACGATAAAAAAGTTAAAGAGGCATTTTTCAAATTTCATATTATACTTCCAGAGCAAACCAATAAGCGGAACAAAAATATAATGAAAAACAAAACTCTACTGGCTTTTTTAGCCGCAGCCTCTCCACTTTTCGCCAATGCTCATAATCTATCAGTCGGTGCAACTCTGCCTGCTGTCGATGTTAGCAACTATGGTGAAATCGTACTAAACGACGGAAATACTGGATATCAAGCTTGGGCAACCAATGATCTTCTAGGTAAAGTTCGCGTCGTTCAAGCTATTGCTGGCCGTAGCAGCTCGAAAGAGCTCAACGCACAACTGATGGCAGCAATTACAGCATCGAAATTCACAGAAGACAGCTACCAAACCACTACCATCATCAACCAAGATGATGCGATTTGGGGAACTGGATCTTTTGTTAAATCGTCAGCAGAAAGTAGCAAAGAAGAATTTCCATGGTCTTCTATGGTGCTAGATGAAGACGGAATCGTAGCGTCATCATGGGCTTTAAAAGAAGAGAGCTCAGCGATTATCGTTCAAGACAAGCAAGGTAAAATATTGTTTGTTAAAGAAGGGGCATTAAACGACTCAGAAGTCACTCAAGTTATTGAGTTGATTAAAGCGAGCCTTTAATAAGATATTCGCGTCTTTTTCGAGACCTGACCAAAGGATATTGTTATATTATAACAGTATCCTTTTTTAATTCTGTGGTTAATCATCCTGATGTGGAAAAACACACCTAATAATGTGAAACGTAAAACAGGCTTCTTGCTTGGGCTGATGCTCATGTTGAGCGTGTTAGCAGCGACACATATTGTAGATATCGACCCACATCATCACTCTTCACATCACTGTGAGCTGTTTTCGATAAATCAGTTCATAACGGCGCATTCACTTCCACAGATCCCAGAGTTCCATTCGGAATTTACTGTCGCTATCACAGAGTCAGTCATTTCGTTACAGCGCCTGTATTTCGCTTATTTAGCACGTTCACCTCCTGTAAAGATTTCTTAATTACCACTACTTTTTAATTAACCTTTATTCAGGAAAAAAACATGAAACCTACTATTCTAGCCGTTGTTATCGGTATGACTGTCTCTACTAATGTTCTAGCTAACGAAGAATTCCGCTCTCACGAAGCACACGTGCACGGTAAAGTTGAGGTGAACATCGCTCAAGATGGGCAAGAACTACTTGTTGAAGTAACAGCTCCCGGCGCTGATGTGGTTGGCTTTGAACATGCTCCAGAAACTGCTGAGCAAAAGACAGTATTTGAACAAGCGATTGCGCAATTAAACAAGCCAGATGAGCTATTTGGTTTCAAAAATGCAAGCTGTACTCTGAAGTTCAAGTCGGTGACGAACACCTTGGAAGGCGATCATGATGACCATGAAGGCCATGACCACGCTGAACACGACCATGATGACCACGCTGAACACGATCATGACGACCACAAAGGCCATGACCATGCCGAACACGATCATGACGACCACAAAGGCCATGACCATGCTGAACACGACCATGACGACCACAACGGTCATGATCACGCAGAACACGACCATGATGACCACAAAGGCCATGATCACGCAGAACACGATCATGATGACCATGAAGGCCATGCCCATTCAGAAGGGGGGCACGGTGAGTTCACTGTCGAGTACCATTACCAATGTTCAGATATTGCGAAGCTAGATACTGTGAGCACTCAATGGTTCTCTAAGTTCAGCAACACAAAATCAATGACGGTAAACCTTCTAACTGACAGCGCTCAAATTCAAGAAGTGCTTAACGCAGATCGTATTAGTTTTCGATTCTAATCCGTATTAGATTGAATTAAACGTAGATACGCAGCCAAGTAAGTAGTCACTTACTTGGTTGTGCAAATCGGTGTGTCCTGGGAATTTATTTTTCTAATAGCTGTCCAGTAAATACACTGCTTTAATCATTGGAGCTAATATGTCTTTTGACAGTTCATCACTTGTGGTCAAACTCGAAAATATCAGCTTTCGTTGGAAGCCTGAATTACCCCCAACGCTAGAGATCCCCTCACTGCATATCCAAGCCCAAGAGCACCTTTTCATCAAAGGGCCTAGTGGTTGTGGAAAGTCAACATTGCTAGGGTTACTGACCGGAATCAACCAAGCTGAACAAGGCGAAGTATCTATCCTTGGCCAAGATCTCACACAGCTAACACCTCGCCAGAGAGACAAATTCAGAGCCGATCATATTGGTTATATATTCCAACAATTTAACCTGCTTCCTTACTTGTCAGTGATCGACAACGTGACGCTTCCTTGTCAGTTTTCTAAGATTCGTAAGCAGCAAGTCGCTGAAAGTCAGAATAGCCTGCAAGCAACCGCTCAAGAGTTGTTGCTCAGATTAAAGCTACCTCGAGCTCTAATGGACAAGCCAGTTACCGAGTTGAGTATTGGTCAACAACAACGTGTTGCTGCCGCTCGTGCTTTGATCGGCCAACCGAAAATCATTATTGCCGACGAACCAACCTCGGCTCTGGATCATGACAACCGAGAAGCCTTCATCGAATTGTTACTAGAGCAAGCAAATCAAGCCGGGTCTACTCTGATATTTGTCAGTCACGATCCAACATTAGAAAAGCTGTTCACTCGAACCATAGATTTAAAAACCGTTAACCAAGCTAAGGTTGTCGTATGAAAGTAATTACTCACTTAGCCCTAAAAAGCGTACTCAACCGTAAAGCCACCGCTATTCTGACGATTCTCACCGTGGCAGTGTCAGTGATTCTATTACTCGGTGTTGAACGTGTAAGAACCGAAGCAAAGAGCAGTTTTGCTAATACGATTTCAGGTACCGACCTTATTGTTGGTGGCCGCTCTGGTCAGGTAAACCTACTGCTTTATTCGGTATTTAGGATTGGTAATGCAACCAACAACATCGACTGGAAAAGCTATCAAGAATTTAGCCAGCACAATGCAGTAAAGTGGGCGATACCCATCTCATTGGGAGATTCACATAAAGGCTTTCGTGTAATGGGCACTAACCATAGTTACTTTGATAATTATCGCTATGGAAGTAAGCAACCACTTACTTTTCAACAAGGCAAAGAGTTCAATCAGCTATTTGATGTCGTGATTGGTGCCGATGTCGCGAAGAAGTTAGATTACAAGATTGGTGATCACATCATTCTGGCGCACGGTATCAGTGATGTCGCCTTCAGTCGCCACGACAACCTGCCCTTCACCATTGTCGGAATACTCGCGCCAACCGGCACACCAGTAGATAAAACGGTGCATGTTTCGTTAGAGGCCATTGAAGCGATTCACGTTGGTTGGGAATCGGGGGCTAACCTAGGCCACACACCGAATGCTGAAGCGCTAAAGCAACGTGACTTCCAACCAAAGCAGATTACCGCGATGATGGTTGGCCTTAAATCGAAGATCCAAACCTTTGCACTGCAACGAGAAATCAATAACTACCGCCAAGAACCGTTGAGCGCCATTATGCCAGGTATTGCGCTTCACGAATTGTGGGGAATGATGGCCGTAGCAGAGCAAGCACTACTGATTGTTTCAGGGTTTGTGGTAATCGCGGGACTGTTAGGGATGCTGAGTAGTCTACTCACTAGCTTGCAAGAAAGACGTCGAGAGATGGCCATTCTGCGCGCGATGGGAGCAAGGCCTCGTCATGTGTTCGGTTTACTGATCAGTGAAGCAAGTGCCCTAACCTTCCTCGGTATCACATTGGGTGTTGCCGTGTTGTTTGCGCTAATCGCAGTAGTTGCTCCTATTGTGCAACAAAGTTATGGTATCAACATATCGATATCCGCAATCACACCTCATGAGTGGAAACTGCTTATGTTGGTGCAAGTTGCCGGAATCATTATTGGCTTTATTCCCGCTTTCAGAGCTTACCGTCAGTCATTGTCTGATGGCATGACTATTCGAATCTAAAATAGGAACCTACGATGCAACGCAAATTCCTACTGATACTTGGGTTACTTATGTTCCCATTTATCAGCACAGCTCACGCTGAAACCACTCAGACTGACGAATCGGTATTAACACTCGATTGGATTGACTTGATTCCAGAGTCAGAGCGAGCACAACTCGACTCATTTGGCATGCCGATGGTTAACCACGACAGTATGGACAAACCTCAACAATCGACACTTGGCGCTGTTCGCCCAGAGCTGAATGGCAGCACAGTCAAGATTCCTGGCTTTGTGATTCCATTGGAAGGCGATGAGAACATGATCACTGAGTTTCTGTTAGTACCGTACTTTGGCGCATGTATCCACGTACCGCCACCGCCGCCGAACCAAATCATCTACGTGAAGTTCCCTAAAGGTGCACCAATACAGCAGCTATGGGATGTGATTTATTTAGTAGGTACACTAAAAACCGAGTCAATAAGCCACGACTTAGCTCAAACCGGTTATCTTATTGAAGGTACTGCGATTGAAGAATATGACGACATGTAGTCATTAGAAGGGTGGCTCAAGGATGAGCTGCCGTCACTGAACGAGTGAGATCATTCAATAACAGTTTAATAACGATAATTTTATTCTAAATTACGCGATGTAATTAGATAAGTACGCTAGAACAGCGACGTAAGTAGCGAGTAATAACCCTATACTAAGCTGTTTCTTCAGCTTGTTATCATTGACTTGATTCATAACTCCTCCTTGAGAATTACAACAAATTTAACATTTTATTATCATTAGCAAAAGTAAAATTTTGTTGAAACCTTCAACTCTGCACGCAAAATCTAGCCACCAATAAGATAAAGAGTTACATTTTAGACAGTTAAGTCGTTTCCTTAGGGTACTCTTATGTCAGAAACCAAACAGCCAGTGATCATTGAGCATGCTAGCGATACACAGCAAAAGCATGAGAAAAAGCCTCATATTGCCGACAGTGCAAGCAGAATGCGGCACATCGCACAAAGCTTCGGCCTCGATTCCTTAATTAGTCATAGTGCAAAGCCAAACGATAAAGCTGAGAGTACGCTTATCGAACGGGCACTATTAAGAGAGAAAAAACGTAGAGAACTTCGCCAAAAGAACCTAGAACAGATTCTAAAGTTGGCACACTCTTCATGTAAGGATGAAGCGGCTGGAGACCCTGATCAGGACTGGCTATACCGTTTCTTCGATATGGCACAAGAGATCCACAATACATCGATGCAGAGGCTATGGGCTCAAGTACTGAAACGAGAAGTCACCAACCCAGGCTCGACTTCGATGAAAGCGCTGCAGATCTTAAAAGACATGACACCAAAAGAAGCGCTCACCCTGCAAAGAGCAGCGTCACTGGGTTGTAGCTTTGGTAGTGATAACAGCAGAAAACTGTTACTCGGCTTTAAATCCCATGCTGGAATCTTCAGCTTTGGTAAAAGGGACACCACCAACACCATCAATCTTGGTGGACACAACCTTCCCTACTCTAGCTTGCTCCACTTGATTGAACTCGGGATTATTCTGGGCACAGAATTAGAATCAGGAGAGATTGATTTCGATCCAGCTCTGCACTTAACTTATCAAGGTAAGGGCATGTCACTGGCACCATTATCTAAAGGGGTGAAGCTGATTTACTACCGATTCAGTCCAACAGGCAATGAGCTTTGCAACTTACTTGGCAACAAGCCTAACACGCAGTATTACGACCAACTGATTGCGCTATTGAGCCAAAAATTTACGGTTCAAACAGAAGTTAAAAGCAGTGTGAACTACACCGTCTAGACAATCGATACTGTAAAAAATAGACGGTGTACGCTGTGAAGAGTATTGATAAGAGTAAAGAGAATCTAGAGGATAGGGTTCTTGTCTCGGAAAACCAAGGCTGCACTATTTATCCGCCGTGAATAATCAGATAAATAGGAGACTAGCCTTAGTCATACCAGCGAGCTCAATTGGATAAAATATTACGCTTCTCTAAAGCATCAATACACAATTCGACCAGTTCATCGAGTGTCTTTTCGCCCGCGGGTAGATCTATCTCAGGGCTCTGAGGCGCTTCGTACACTGAGCTAATACCTGTGAAGTTCGGGATTTCTCCCGCTCGTGCTTTCTTATACAGGCCTTTCGGGTCACGCTGCTCACACACCTCAAGTGGTGTGTTCACAAACACCTCAAGAAACTCACCTTCCGGTAATAAGTCACGTACCAACTGTCTCTCCGCTTGATGTGGAGAGATAAACGCTGACAACACGATCAAACCCGCATCCGCCATCAATTTAGCGAGCTCACCAATACGACGAATATTCTCTCGACGGTCTTGCTCTGAAAAGCCAAGGTCGCTACATAACCCATGACGGACATTGTCGCCATCCAATAAGTAAGTATGGTAACCAAGCTGTGCCAAACGGTTTTCTAATGCTCCAGCAACTGTCGATTTCCCTGAACCAGATAATCCAGTGAACCAGAGCACAGCTGGTTTCTGTGATTTCAGATCCGCACGAAATGTTTTATCAATCGAATGTTGATGCCACACAACATTCTCATCTTTTGGTTTGAGTACTGCGGTCATAATTAGTCCTTTAAATAAACAGCATTAAAATGGGAAAAAGTAAGGAATCAGGGTCAGCACCAAGCCCGAATAGACAATCGAGATTGGGATGCCGATACGTAGATAATCCGTGAGATGGTAATTACCTACGCTATAAACAAGTAAATTAGTTTGGTAGCCGTATGGCGAAATAAAACTGGCACTGGCACCAAATAGAACCGCCATAATGAATGGCATAGGGTCAACGCCATAGCCGATAGCCATGCTATAGCCGATTGGGAAAGAGAGTGCTGCGGCCGCATTATTGGTCACCAACTCAGTCAGAACCAAGGTCATGAAATAGGTCGCGACTAACGCACCAAACACGCCCCAGCCATTAAAGGCTTCCATAAACATCAGCCCCATACGCTCAGACAGCCCAGATGAAATCATCAGTTGAGCAATAGACAGAGCGGAGCCAACGATCACCACAATATCAACCGGAAAACGGCGACGGAGTTCACCCAGTTGCACCACACCAAAGGCCACCAGCAACAGTAAGAAACCAGCCAGCCCTTTGATAATCGGCACGACTTCAGCAAGGGCTAGACCAATCACACTGGCAAAACCGAGCAATACAAACGTCGATTTATCGGCATCAAGCTTGGCACTCGAGTCCAAGTCATTCATCAACACAAACTCTTTGTTGTGTTGCTGGCGCTGTTCTTCAAAGCGTTTACCGGGAACCAAAATCAAGGTATCACCAGCGGTCAATGTGATATTCCCTAGCCCACCTTCAAGGCGTTCATGGCCACGACGAATAGCAACTACAACTGCATCGAAACGGTCTCTAAACTGGCTTGTTTTGAGGGTTTTATTACAGAAGCTTGCCGACGAACTCACCACCACTTCAACAAAGCTCTGGCCGTTAAGGTGATGCTGGCCAAACAGGGTCAACCCTTGAATTTCTTGTAGTGTCGCTACGCTTTCAACGTCGCCACAAAACAGCAACCGGTCACGAGCTTGAAGAATAAAATCAGGGTCAATCGAAGCCGTGGTCTTACCGTCGCGAATCACTTCGGCTAAGAACAATTTTCTCAAAGCTCTGAGATTATTTTCGCTAACACTGCGGCCAACTAACGGTGAGCCAGGTTCAACTCGCGCCTCTAGAAAGTAAGGCAGATCGTCCTGCGACCCATCATCGTAGCTTGGTAAGAAGTAACTCAGAGGGATAAGAATCAAAACACCACCCACCAAGACCGCTAAACCGATCAAGGTTGGTGTGAAAAAGTTTAAGCTTGGCAATCCCGCATCTTCAACAAAACTATTGATGATCAAATTGGTTGAAGTGCCGATCAATGTCAGGGTTCCGCCTAAAATGGCAGCGTATGACAAAGGGATAAGTAACTTAGATGGCGCGTGCTGTTGATTGCGTTTGATCGCACCGATCAAAGAGACAACCACCGCTGTGTTATTAGTAAAAGAAGAAAGTAGCGCTGTGGAAATACCCAACTTCGCAACCACGGTACCTAGCCTACCTTCAGAGATATTGCGGCTAACCCAGCTGATTAAGCGAGTTTTCTCCAACGCACTTGATGCGAGGATCAGAAGAATTAAAGTCAGTAACGAGGAGTTAGTGAAGTTATTGGCTAGGCTCGACAAGTCGATCATACCAGCCATAAAAGCAATAAAAGCCGCGCCAGCAAAGATAAAGCTTGGCTTAATACGGGTAACGAGCAGGCAAGTAATGATGCCGAGCAAAATCGCTAATACAAATCCTTGTTGCCACATATACCCGTCCTTTATGGCGGAAACGATCGGTTTCCGCCTGATTCAATAAGCTGTTACTTAGTCGTTTATGACTTCAGTAGTTGGCTTAGATCTTTGGCATCCCAATGAGGGAAGTGCTTGCGTACCAATGCGTTGAACTCAAGTTCAAATGCAGAGAAGTTACCGACTTGCTGTTCAACAGAGTCCAAACGGTCTCGAATCAAACCAGCACCAACCGTCACATTAGTCAGGCGGTCGATAACAATGAAACCACCGGTGTCCGCACTCTCACGGTATTTATCCAGCGCGACGGTCTCGTTCAATGACCATTCACACAAACCAATACCATTCAGTGGCAACTCATCAACAGCGTGAGTCGACAGGTTGTTGATATCATATTGATGACGAACCGTTTCAACCTGACCGACGGTTTTCTTACCTGCGATCTTGATGTCGTAAGCTTTACCCGGTTGCAGTGGTTGCTCTGTCATCCACACGATGTCTGCCAATACATGGTTGGTAGATTCAATTTGCGCGTTTTCCAGCACAATCAAATCACCACGACTGATATCAATTTCATCTTCAAGAGTCAGTGTTACCGCCAAACCCGCTTGTGCTGATTCAAGTTCACCATCAAAGGTCACAATGCTTGCCACCTTAGAAGTTTTACCTGAAGGCAACGCCTTGATTTCATCACCCACGCTGACACGACCAGAAGCCACGGTGCCAGCAAAGCCACGGAAATCTAAGTTAGGACGATTGACATACTGCACAGGGAAACGGAATTCGCCCGCAGAGCGTTTTTGGTCAATGTCGACGTTCTCTAACACTTCTAATAGAGACGGACCTTCGAACCATGCAAGCTCTTTGCTTGGCGCAGCAACGTTAATACCTTCAAGTGCGGAAACTGGCAGAATCTGAATATTAGTTTCGCCCTCTAGGTTTTCAGCAAACTCTAGGTACTGATCGCGAATCTCCTCAAAACGATCTTGCGAGTACTCGACGAGATCCATTTTGTTGACTGCGACGATGAAATGCTTCAAACCAAGCAGGTTAGAAATAAACGAGTGACGACGTGTTTGATCCAGTACACCCTTACGAGCATCAATCAAGATCACTGCCAGATCACACGTTGAAGCGCCTGTTGCCATGTTGCGCGTGTACTGCTCATGCCCAGGAGTATCAGCAATAATGAATTTACGTTTTTGCGTCGAGAAGTAGCGATAAGCCACATCGATCGTGATGCCTTGCTCACGTTCAGCTTGCAAGCCATCAACAAGCAGTGCCAAGTCAGGCTTCTCACCTGTGGTACCCACTCGTTGGCTATCCGAGTGAACCGCTGCTAGCTGATCTTCATAAATCTGTTTTGTATCATGGAGCAAGCGACCGATTAAGGTACTTTTACCGTCGTCTACCGAGCCACAAGTTAAAAATCTAAGCATAGATTTATGCTGATGCTGACTTAGATAACCTTCAATCCCTAGTTCAGCCAATTCGGCTTCTACTGCACTATTCATTTTTCTTTCCTTAGATTCTTAGAAATAACCTTGGCGCTTTTTCAGCTCCATAGAGCCCGACTGATCATGGTCAATCGCTCGACCTTGACGCTCACTGGACGTCGCCACCAGCATCTCTTCAATAATGCCTGTTAGCGTATTCGCCTCAGATTCAACGGCTCCGGTTAGTGGGTAACATCCCAAAGTACGGAAACGAACGCTTTTCTCTTCAATCACTTCACCTTCTTGCAGTTCCATACGGTCATCATCAACCATGATCAGCATGCCATCACGCTCAACCACAGGACGTTTATCAGATAGGTAAAGCGGAACAATATCGATGCTCTCTAGGTAGATGTATTGCCAGATATCAAGCTCAGTCCAGTTAGAGAGCGGGAAGACACGAATGCTTTCGCCCTTATTAACCTGACCGTTGTAGGTGTGCCAAAGCTCTGGACGCTGGTTTTTTGGATCCCATGTATGGTTCTTATCGCGGAAAGAATAAACACGCTCTTTTGCTCGAGATTTTTCTTCATCACGACGCGCACCACCAAAAGCCGCATCGAACCCATACTTGTTTAACGCCTGCTTAAGGCCTTGAGTTTTCATGATGTCTGTATGCTTAGAAGAGCCATGTACGAATGGGCTACACCCCATCTCAATACCTTCTGGGTTCTTATGTACTAAAAGGTCGAAGCCGTACTTTTTAGCCGTACGATCACGAAACTCAATCATCTCGCGGAATTTCCAATCCGTATCTACATGCAATAGTGGGAATGGAATCTTGCCTGGATAAAACGCTTTGCGAGCTAAATGAAGCATCACAGAAGAATCTTTACCGATGGAGTACATCATCACTGGGTTATCAAACTCAGCAGCAACTTCACGGATAATATGAATACTTTCCGCTTCAAGCTGTTTTAGGTGGGTTAAACGTTCTTGGTCCATTTCAGTGCTTCCTTTAAGGCTCGCAGTACGAGCAATTCATTACTTGGTCTTGCCAAGCATGGGATTTAACTCATCCACTTGAGTGAATGGGAGTATTGGCACTAGAAGAAAACAGAAGCTTCGTTTTGAGCTATCCTTGCTATTCATCTGCCTGATACGTCCTTGATATAGGCATTATGACGAGCCTCTCATATTACTGGAAATTCTAAAATTTCATTTTTTATTCGAAAAGCTGATAAGGGATGAGATTCATCGATAAATAGGTGAAATGAATGGGCTAATATTATCGATATCAGTTGCGCATCGATTGAGCAGCTTTGGGAGGCGCCTTGCAGAACACTATAAAGTAATCGATCTAAGTCACGAATTAACATTCGTTGTAATCATTGTTTCATTCCATTTTGTTACATTACGCAACGAATTTTCTACTAATCCACTTTGGAGCTCCAAAATGAAAGTTGCAATGAAACCTTTGTCATTGGCTGTACTTGCGGGTCTTGGTCTGACTTTAGCAGGCTGCACAACAACACCAGATACCGATGAAGTGATTAAATTACGTGTCGTAGAAACGACGGATATCCATACCAACCTAATGGATTACGACTACTACAAAGACAAGCCGTCGAAAAAAATCGGCTTAGCACGTACTGCAACTCTAGTAAAAGAAGCTCAAAGCGAAGTAACCAACAGCGTATTAGTTGATAACGGTGACTTGCTGCAAGGTAGCCCAATGGGTGACTACATGGCAGACAAAGGCATCGAGGCTGGCGAAGTTCACCCTGCATATAAAGCAATGAACCAACTAAGCTACGACGCTGCAAACCTAGGTAACCACGAATTCAACTACGGTCTTGAGTTCCTAGAAGAATCTATTAACGACGCTGATTTCCCGTACATCAGTGCTAACGTTTACGACGCAGAAACCAAAGAACACTACTTCACGCCATACATCATCAAGACGCACACCTTTGAAGATACTGCTGGCGTAGAACATGAAGTAAAAGTGGGTTACATCGGTTTTGTTCCACCACAAATCATGACGTGGGATAAGAAGAACCTTGAAGGCAAAGTGATCGCTCGCGATATCATTGAGACAGCTAACGAGTTAGTGCCTCAAATGAAAGCGGAAGGCGCTGAAGTAATCGTTGCTATCCCTCACTCAGGCGTATCAACTGACCCGTACAAAAATGGCGAAGAGAACTCAACGTTCTACCTATCTGAAGTAGACGGCATTGATGCAATCGCATTTGGTCACTCTCACGCAGTATTCCCAGGCAAAGGTTTTGATGACATTCAAGGCATCAACAACGAAACGGGCACAATGAACGGCGTTGCGGCTGTAATGCCAGGCCGCTGGGGTAGCCACGTTGGTGTTATGGATCTAACACTTGCACAAAAAGACGGTAAGTGGGAAGTTGTTAAAGGCCAATCAGAAGCACGCCCAATCTACGACAAGGTAGAAAAGAAATCTCTTACTGCTGCTGATGAAGGCATCGTTTCTGCACTAGAAAAAGACCACGCAGGTACTCGTGAGTTTGTTAACCAACCGATTGGTAAAGCAGACGATGTGATGTACAGCTTCTTGTCTCTAGTACAAGACGATCCAACTGTTCAAATCGTGAACCTTGCGCAAAAAGATTACGTTGAGCAGTTCATCCAAGGTGATCCAGACTTAGATGGCACACCTGTACTTTCAGCAGCTGCACCATTCAAAGCAGGCGGCCGTAAGAATGACCCAGCGAACTTCACTGAAGTTGAATCTGGTCAACTGACATTCCGTAACGCGGCTGACTTATACCTTTACCCGAACACGCTAGTTGCAATGAAGGTAACAGGCCACGAAGTAAAAGAGTGGCTTGAGTGTTCTGCTGGTCAATTCCAACAAATAGATGTTAATTCGACCGCACCACAGCAGTTGGTTGAATGGGACGGCTTCCGCACTTACAACTTTGATGTCATCGATGGCGTTGAGTACCAAATCGATGTTACACAACCAGCAAAATACGATGGTAACTGTAAAGTTATTAATGAAGGCTCTGAGCGTATCGTAGGTCTAACTTACCAAGGTAAGCCAATCGACGTGAAGCAAGACTTCCTGATCGCAACCAACAACTACCGAGCATACAGCAATAAGTTCCCAGGTACGGGTGAAGACTTCATCGCATTTGATGCACCAGATGAGAACCGTACTGTTCTAGCAAACTACATCTCTCGAGTGAGCAAAGAGCAAGGTCAAGTGAGCCCAACGGCTGATAACAACTGGTCATTTGCGCCAATCAAAACGGATAAAAAGCTAGATATCCGCTTTGAAACATCTCCAAGCGACAAAGCGGCAGAGTTCATCAAAGAAAAGGGGCAATACCCGATGAAACGTGTTGCGACTGACGATGTTGGTTTTGCTGTTTACCAGATTGACCTAACTAAATAGATTACCTTGTAATCCATAGTTAACGTTCTGAAAGGCTGAGTTTAACGACTCAGCCTTTTTCTTTTGTTATTTATAAACCAAATCCACTGCCCTACTTTTCTCACCGTAAACGCCCGCTAATTCAATACCCAAACAGCGCGACTCAAACCGCCAATAAAATCAATCAAATATAAAAAAGCAGCAATCGCCTGTAAGTTTTTCTCCGCTCCTCCTGTCTATTTAATTTACTACACTCAATGAATGGTCATTAAGCCATTCATCTATGGGATAGATAAGGACATTTGATGAGCACCGTCGAGAGCATTCAAGCATGGTTAAATACGGGAGAGGAATCGCTGCTATGGCTGATGCTTGGCATTATCGCGCTTTCTTACTTGCTTGAAGATCTGGCGATTGTTACAGCGGCAGGTTTAGCAACTCAAGGACTCATGCTTCCTCAATATGCGTTGCTTGCCATTTTCATCGGCATTGCCACAGGAGATATCGGCCTCTATTACCTAGGTAAATCAGGACGTTATTTCCGAGGCGTTCGTTACAAAGCCCTCACCAACCGATACTTTCGTGCACTTCGCACTAAATTACGTCAAAACGCTTTCAGCAGTCTTTTTGTCATCCGCTTTATTCCCGGGCTTCGTACCGTCGGTTTTATCTTAAGTGGCTTTTTCACAATCCCACTGCCTACTTTCTTGTTTGCTGTCATCAGCGCCACCGCGATCTGGACTGGCATTGTCTTCTCTGCCATCTACTATTTAGGGACATCAGCGTGGCTGCAAGCCTCTGAATATCAATGGATCGTTATCCCGTGTGCCATCGCTTTACTGTTTATCGGTAATCGATTAATGAATAAAACCTACTCTAGAGGATTATCATGAGTTCACCGCAAGATATTCGCATCATTCCCGCACATCAAATCAATGCAGGCATGCCTTTGCTTGAAAAAGATACCGTGCGCAGTGTCTCTCCTTATGAGTTTCTTCCGACTTGGTTCTTCTACACGCCAGTCGTGATTCAAAGCCTGATGCAAGGGTTACGGCACTTTGACTGGGCGCTGCCGCTCATCGCCAACCCGAGCATCAAATTAAGCGGCATGGTAGGCGAATCAAAACACGAAATACTGAGCCTTGCCGGATCATCGAGTCAGCGCTGGATCTCTCCGTTTATCACCCTAACCAAAACGGATCTTAGCAGTAAGAAACAAGCTGAAGATGCACGCAGTGCACTCATACAATCCGATCTTGATTTCCCGATTGTGGCTAAACCGGATCTTGGCTGTCGAGGTGTTGGCGTTAAGCTGATCAACACACAAGATCAACTTGAACAGTATGTTGAATCTTTCCCAAATAATGCTCGCTTTCTATTGCAAGAAAAGGCGCCTTATCAAGCCGAAGCGGGTGTTTTCTATGTTCGCTACCCAAATAAAAAGCAAGGCGAGATCATCTCGATCACACTCAAATACGCACCAATGGTGGTGGGCGATGGCAGCTCGACACTCAAACAGTTAATTGAAAATAGCCCGCGTGCTGGGCAGCTTAGTCACCTGTATCTACCGAGACATGAAGATAAATTGGATCAAGTGCTCGCAGAGGGCGAAGAGTTTCAACTCGCGTTTGCAGGTAGCCATAGCCGTGGCTGTATCTTCCGAGACGGCAACCAATACATCACTCAGGCTTTAACCGAACGCTTAGATGAGATATTCGACGACTTCGATGGCTTTCACTTTGGACGACTCGACGTCAAATTCAAGGACATGAACAGCCTAATGAACGGCGAGGACTTCACGATCCTTGAGGTCAATGGCGCAAGCAGTGAGGCCGGGCACATCTGGGATCGCAACACACCGCTGCGAGAGATATTTTCGACGCTACTCCTGCAATACCGAATTCTCTTTGATATTGGCGCTCAACAGAAACAAAGAGGCCACCAGCCTCCTTCTTTTAAGAGCTTATTTAACGCGTGGCAAGAAGAGCGACGTCTTGTTCAACAATATCCGACCACCGATTAACTTTGTACGAGGATCATGAATGAACCCCATAGCCCAACCGAGCGCCCTCACTTCTTTCTCTCCTAGTATCAAAGGAGCGGTAGAGATATTGAATCAGGGTTTAGAGTTTCTATTAGCGATTTCTGACAGCGACTACCTAACACGAGCGAAGCCGCACGTCACAAGCTCTATTGGTGAACATACTCGCCACACGCTCGATCTTTTTCATGCGCTGATTTTAAAAGAGAACGCGACCGTTGATTACAACACTCGTCGTCGTGGTCACCCCGTGGAATTCGACAGGTCGATTGCGTTGAAAGAGATCCATTACGTGATCAACTGGCTTGAACGATTAGACCGCAGAGATCTCGAAGCGCCTATCATGATCCAAACCGAAGTTTCAATGGATACACAAGTATTCGCCAGCCTGCCTTCTACGCTAGAAAGAGAGGTTACCTTTGCTGCGCTGCACGCCAATCATCATTACGCGATGATCAAGGTGATCACAACCTTTCTTGATGTCGAAACATGCAACACCTTTGGTTATGCCCCAACCACCAGCAGCTATTTGAGGGAGCAATAATCATGTGTTCAGTATCTTGGCTACTTGAAGACAATGGCTATCAGGTCTTCTTTAATCGTGATGAACAAAAGACACGTGCACTGGCGATGCCACCTAAACAATATCGAGCTAACGGCGTCGATATCATCATGCCACTCGACCCAACCGGTGGTGGTAGCTGGATCAGTATCAATGAGTTTGGGCTTTCGCTATGCCTACTCAATAACTATCAAGGCATCGTACCTGTTGGACCTTTAGTCAGCCGTGGTTTGCTACTCAAGAATCTATCATCGAGTCGTAATATCAGTCAGCTCTCTGAAGCATTTCATAAGCTCGACCTGCACTCTTTTGCCCCATTTACCTTGCTGGCTTTCGCGCCAAACTTAACTCAACACCATGGTTTGGTTATCGCCTATATGTGGGATGGCATTCAACAGCACATCGTCGACACCGATTCTCCACTCTTCTCATCCGGTGTTGATTTAGAGCGAGTGCAAGCCTACCGACAAGCGAAATACGATCAGCTTATGACAACAGGAAAGAATCAGCAGAATTTACTTCATTTTCACTCTCACCATCACAGCGAACAGCCTCATTTAGCGACCTGTATGCATCGCGAAGACGCACATACGGTGAGCTTTACACACTTACGCAATCTACACGGCCAAGCCTCTATGTTTTACGCACCCGGCTCGCCTTGTGAACCCATTAAACCATGCCAGATAAATCAACAGCGTTTTACCTTCGATTTATCACCAGCAATCAATCTATAGATGGAGTCCATCATGAGAAAACTATTAACCATGGTCATGCTACTTGTTAGCCCTTACGTATTTGCCGCGGATGAAATCTACACCGGATTCTTTAGCAGCAAGGCGCTCGATGGCTACGACACTGTGGCTTATTTCACTTCAGGTAAGCCCATTGAAGGCAGTAAAAAATTCAGCACCGAGTACAAAGGCGCGGACTGGTATTTCTCTTCTGAAAAGAATCTGACTTTATTTGTTAATAATCCTGAAAAATATGCCCCTCAATATGGGGGTTATTGCGCTTGGGCTGTTTCAGCAAAAAGTGACTTTGCACCCGGAGACCCGAACCAATGGACAATTGTTGATAACAAGCTTTACCTCAACTACGACCAAGAGATTAAACAGCGTTGGGAACAAGACCGAGCACAACATATTCAAAAAGCCGACACCGTTTGGCCGCAACTGATCAAATAAGGGAATAACCATGACATTCACTCCAGCTAAACATATTCCTGCGGCATTTATCGCTTTCGTATTTGTTCAGTCGCTGTTTTTTAAGTTCACAGGCTCATACGAGACTGAGCATATCTTTGGCACCTTGGCGACATGGTCTGGACTAAGTTGGTTCGGTTCATTTGGCGGCTACTTGATTGGGTTCGCTGAATTGATTGCTGCCATTTTGCTGTTTACTCGTTGGCATGGCCTAGGTGCCATCATGAGCGTAGGGATCATGAGTGGCGCTATTTTCTTCCACCTGTTTACACCACTCGGTATTCAAATGCCTGAGTTTAATGCAGCGGGTGAAATTGTCGGTTATGACGGCGGATTACTGTTTGGTATGGCATGCCTAGTGTGGTTGTGCGGTGCATTTTTAAGTGTGAAAGATTTCAAGAATCAAGACGGTTTCCTAAACAACTTTAGTCAATAAGGTAGCTTCATTATGATTGATAGTCCTTTTCGTTTACCACGTTACACGCCTTTTGGTTTAGGTGAGTCTGTTGTCGAGTGGGCAACTGGGCTATCTAAGCTAGATAAACTCTATCAAGATAGACCTGATGAGTTATCTAGTTTTGAATTCATGCATCACACCCTGTCGGCATTGAATATCGACTATTCTGTTTCAGCAGGCGCCACTGACAATATTCCTGAGGAAGGACCGGTTGTGATTGTGGCTAACCACCCGCTTGGCGCGATTGAAGGTGTGATCCTTGCTGATCTCGTAGGATCGGTAAGGAAGGATGTGAAGGTGTTGGCGAATGAGTTGCTCAAGCGACTGCCTGAACTGGATGATCTTTTCATCGGAGTCGATGTCTTTAATAGTAAAGAATCGAAACGAACCAACGCTAAAGCCATTCGAGATGCCAATCGTCATTTGGCAGACGGGGGGCTATTGATTGTGTTCCCTGCGGGCGAAGTATCGAGTTACCGTAAAGGGGCAAAAACACTGACAGACATCGAATGGAGCAAATCGGTTGCCAAGTTCGTTAAACGACACCAAGCCACTACGGTTCCTATCTTTATCAATGGTAAAAACAGTGAGCTTTTCTACCAAGCCGGACGAGTTCATCCACTGCTGAGAACGGCTTTACTTGGCCGTGAACTTCTTAATAAAAGAGCGACTACCATCTCTATCTCTATTGGTTCTTCAATCCCATACTCAGAGATAAAATCGTTTGAACAAGAGATGGATATCGTCAACTATCTGCGACTCAATACCTATCTGATGAGTCAACAAGATAGCCCTAACACGCCAATCCATGCGCCCTCTTTTGACACTCAGGTTATTACGCCTATTCCATCAGAAGTACTCTCTATAGAAGTCGCGTCACTTCCTCAAGAAATGAGATTACTCGAACAGGGCGATTTTGAGGTGTATTGCACGCCGAGCCAGTCGATCCCCAATTTAATGCGCGAGATTGGTCGAGTAAGAGAAGAAAGCTTTAGAGAGGTCGGCGAAGGCAGCGGGCTTGCCTGTGATTTAGATGAGTATGACCTTTACTACCACCAACTGTTTGTTTGGAATAAAACCAAGGCTGAGTTAGTGGGTGCATACCGACTTGGTATGGTCGACAAACTCATCGCTGAGCACGGACTTGATAAGCTCTACTCTCGTAGCCTGTTTAACTACAATCAAGAATTCATCGATACCTTAGACAACAGTATCGAGCTTGGGCGTTCTGTAGTGAGCAAGCCTTATCAGAAGAGCCTTAACTCACTATTACTATTGTGGAAAGGTATCGCGGCCTTCGTGTATCGTCACCCTCAATACACTCACCTATTCGGCCCAGTCAGTATCAGTAATGATTACAGTCATAATGCTCGCCTGTTGATTGCGACGACCTTATCGATACATCATTATGACGAAGAAAAAGCAAACCTGGTTTCTCCTTCTTCACCACTCAATACCAGTAATCATGTGTTCTGGCAAAATCATCTGTTATCGTCACTGGCGAGTGTGCCTCTGCTCTCTAAAGTATTAGCACGCATGGAGCAAGGTAAAGGCCTGCCGGTGCTGCTGCGCCAATATCTAGGGATGAACGGTAAACTGGTGTGTTTTAATGTCGACCCATCATTTAATGATGCCTTGGATGGCTTGATTGTGGTGAACCTTAAAAAGGTACCACTGAAAACTCTGGGTAAATACATGGGCAGAGAGCTTGCTCAAGACTATCTAGAGCAACATGCTCAACGCTGATTTCGCCTGCTCTGTACCTACACTCAAATAAGTGCGATGATTTCGACACTTATTTGGGTTAGGTTATTTTCATGCACACCTCTTTTATCGAACAACTGCAAAGCTTCGACTTCTCAGAAAGTCAGATTGAATCTCTAGTTGCTGTCGCCAAGCCTCTTGAGCTACCAACCAGACACATTTTGATCAATCAAGGTGAGATGGCGAGTTCAATCTACTTTGTACTTGAAGGCTTATGTCATGCTTGCTACCTCACTGATGATGGTAAGCAATACAGTAAAGAGTTCTACTGGGAACAAGATTGGATCATCGGCTTTGAGAGTCTGATAAAGAACCAAGCCTCTCCTTACCTATTAGAAACGCTGACACCCATCACCATGTTAGAGCTGCCAATGAATGCGGTTATCGAGTGGCGTGCATCAAATAATCCTTTGTATTTAAAGCTGTTAGAAACACAACTGATGCATAAGGAAAACAAAGAACGCTTCATGCTGCTCTATACACCAGAGCAACGTTATCAGCTGTTCTGCGAGCACTATCCCGACCTTGAGCAGCGCTTGAACGACAATCAAATTGCAGCCTACCTAGGAATAACCGCAATCAGCCTGAGCAGAATCAAAGGTCGAATTAACAATAGTTAATGCCAACAATCATCGCACATAGTACATTCAGAGCATCGATAATCTCTGGATGTAAACATGATCACTTGGCACTCAATTCCCTTCTCTGAACTTTCAACACAGCAGCTTTATCAACTACTTCAATTACGAGTAGATGTGTTCGTCGTTGAACAAAATTGCCCTTATCCAGAACTCGACGGTAAAGATACACTCGCGGGTGTTGAACACTTGCTTGGCTATGCTGATGCAGAGTTAGTGGCGTGTGCACGCTTGTTACCACCAGGAACTTCTTACGACAACACGAGCATCGGTCGAGTGGCAACGAAGCAATCGGCAAGAGGTGATGGTTTAGGCCATCAATTGATAAAAGAAGCGTTAACACGCTGTGAGGCTCTTTGGCCGAGCAAGACCATCGATATTGGTGCGCAACAACACCTAGAAGCTTTCTATGCGAGCCACGGCTTCAAAACGATCTCTGAGATGTACTTGGAAGACGATATTCCGCACATTGATATGAGATTAGAGAAGTAATGTCGAATATCACTGTCGGTATCCTATTGCTGATTGCAGGTAATTTGTTTGCCTCGCTTTCCGACGTAGCGGTAAAACTGTTGAATGGCGAAGTGCCACCTCTTCAGTATATTTTTTTCCGACAGTTGATATCTCTGCTCATCATCACCCCTTTGTGGCTACAGCAGAAAAAGGAACAACGACGCTTACAGCAAGCCAAAGTGACCATCATACGCGGACAGCTAATACTAATTGGCAGTGGATGTATGGTTGTCGCGATTACCCACTTATCTTTGGCTACCGCCAACGCTGTATTTTATGTCGCGCCCTTGTTGATGCTGCCTCTATCTATGTTTCTACTGAAAGAGCAACCAGCACTTGGCAAGGTCATCGCCACCACTATCGGTTTTATTGGTGCATTGATTGTCTTGAGGCCATCGCAATTTCATTGGGCTGCATTGTTTGCATTAGGCACAGCTCTGACGCTCGCACTGTTCAATGTATTGGTAAGAAAGCTTCCGAGTGAGCAAACGGTGATCACTACGCTGTGGTGGACAACGTTATTCTCTATTCCAGCATCATTGGTACTGTGCTTCCTATACTGGCAACCCGTATCGGTGGAGCATTTGGGATACATAGCACTCAGTGCAACGTTAATCTTGAGTTACAACGGCCTTGCGGTTGCTGCTTACCAAAAAGCACACTCTAGCCAAATTGCCTTGGCTGAGTATTCAGGACTGGTGTTTGTCGCGTTAATAGGTGCAATATGGTTTGATGAGATACCAGATACGTTAACCTTTATCGGTATTATGCTCATCATCTTGCCACTCGCCCCTTTCAAGCGACCAAAAAAAAGAGCTAATGCTTAGCTCTTTTCTATCGTTTATATGTGTCTGGTGAAGTGCTTTAACTCAGGTTCACTATTCATCTATTTACTGCGACCAAAGCCACCATCTGATAACCGGAAAAACATCACCGAAGTATTGCCTTTCTCAAGCTGAAGAATGTCTAGTTGCCCAGTCTCGGCTAGTTTGAATCGAACCAGCTGGCCTTTACGAATCTGGCTAAGCGGCTTGTCTGCACCTTCAATACGAACCAAAGCGTTAAGATCAGACAGCGGTAGATCATTATTTCGGAACACTTGAGCTAACGTATCTCCTTGCTTTACAAGATACTCTTGCCAACTGGTTGGCTCAGAAGAATTACTTTTAGCATTTTTCTGCTCGCTTAAGCCAACAGTATTTATCTCAAGCTCAACACGAGATGTTGCTGATGCGTTGTCTACTTTAGGCTCTGGTAGCGGTGCAAACAATAAGATTAATATGATCGGCGAAATCACCATCAATAATTTCTGGTGTAATTTCGGCAATGATCCCCAAGTTTGCACTGTTGAGGTTTTCATTTTCTTTAGATCGATCGAGCTTAGTTTCTCTTTGACCTGATTCAGTCGGTCCTTGAACTCTGCTAAGTGGTCTACTTTCTGTTTTTTCTTTTGACGACGATTCATGCCACTGCGTCCTATACATTGAATAACTACAGTATAAAAACCAAAGTACCAACAGTATAGATCTTTCCGCGACAACAGAGAGCAAAGCAAGAAAATTGACATAGCTGTGATTTGGACACGGTAAAGCGTAAGTGATCAGAGGCTAGCCGTTTATTCAGGCTGCTAATACTGGTATTCTTACCCTTTTCGTACTGACAAAAAGAGTGACTTTTCATGTCTGAAGTAAAATTTGAAACTGTAGAGCAAAAAGCTAGCTACGGTATCGGTCTACAAATGGGCCAACAACTTGCTGGTTCTGGTCTTGAAGGCCTAAACGTTGATGCAATCGCTGCTGGTATCGCAACAGCTCTAGTTGGCGACATGCCAGCTATCGAAGTTGACGAAATCAACAACGCACTACAAGAGCTACACACTCGTGGTGAAGCTGCACGTCAAGAACTAGCTAAAGCTGCTGCTGCTGACGGCGAAGCTTTTCTAGCTGACAACGCTCTTCGTTCAGAAATTACAGTTCTTGAGTCTGGTCTTCAGTACGAAGTACTAACTGAAGGTACTGGCGAAATCCCAACTGCAGACAAGCAAGTACGCGTTCACTACCACGGCGAACTAACTGACGGTACAGTTTTCGATAGCTCTGTATCTCGCGGTCAACCTGCAGAATTCCCAGTAACTGGCGTAATTCAAGGTTGGGTACAAGCTCTACAAATGATGCCTGTTGGCTCTAAGTGGAAGCTATACATCCCTCAAGATCTAGCATACGGTGAGCGTGGCGCAGGTGCTGCTATCCCACCATTTGCTGCTCTAGTATTCGAAGTAGAACTTCTAGCAATTCTTTAATTTCTATAAAAACCTTTAGTGAAACAAAAAACTATAGGTAAATTAGACTGAATTAGCTCAACGGCGATGTGACTACATCGCCGTTTTTCGTTTATAGTGAAAGAGTAAATTACTTTATTACTTAAGGACGAATAATGAAGAAAGTACTCATCACCGTTTTAAGCAGCCTTGCTGTGGTATCTTGCGCTGGTACTAGCGAGTCAGAACAAGTTAGTTCAACTTCTGATATTAACTATTCCCAACTATCACAAACAGCCCTTATGACCGCTGTAGACATGTGGTCTCAAAAAAATGAAGCAACACCATTTACGAGCACCCTTGCTAATTCCCTAAGTGACAAAGAATCTGTAACAAATGAGCAAGCTATAGGTGGAGTAGGTTCCATGCTAGCTCTTGCCCAGAATACCCTTGATAACTTTGACAACCAAGAGCTCGAAATGCTTTTCCCTGGAATGTCGACGCTTGATTCTACCGGTTTAACGTCAGTATTGGACTCAAAAACATCTGTTGAAAATGCATTTTCAGGATTAGGTATGGATTCATCAATGGTTGCGGCGTTTGCACCAATCATTATTCAAGGGCTAGAGTCACAAGGCGCAACAAGCGGTCTCGTTGATTCACTCGAAGCTATTTGGTTGTAATAACCAGTGATTAATAATTGATTTAAAATACTTAAAGGGCGCTTCGGTGCTCTTTTTTGTGCGTTGAACAAAAGAGATACGAGATACGAGATACGAGATACGAGATACGAGATACGAGATACGAGATA
>NZ_JBGONH010000058.1:197-31327 GCF_041439075.1 Vibrio sp. FF145 | reverse complement strand
TTTTAGTAAGACTCGCTACACTGTGCGATCTAAACACCTTAAATGATAGGTGTTGACCATTAGGTGGCCTTTTTTGTGCCTGTTGTTTCTCTTCAAACTCCCTTCTATTTATCACCAGAGTAAATAACGTAAGTTAATCCCCTGTTCATCTTTAAATCCGTATATTGGGTTCAACAACTCTTTAGACACGATTACATTGGAGGTATCGATGGATATCAAAAGCTTACTTAACCAAGCACTTAAGTCAGATCTCGTTAAACAAGGTACTCAGAAGCTTTCCCAAGGCTCTTCAAGTTTAAGTGGCCTAACTCAAGGCGGCAGTGGTAAGAATATCAACAAAAGCACGCTCGGAGCCTTCGGCGCCGGCGCAGTGGGCGGCGGACTCTTAGGTGCGTTAATGGGCTCTAAGAAAACCAAGAAAATGGGTAAGAAAGCCGCTGGTATTGGTGGCGCAGCGGCACTTGGCGCACTCGCTTACAAGGTCTATAACGACTATCAGTCGAAACAAGGCCAAGCACCGAATTCCGAACAAGCTCAATTTGATGAGAACGACTCAAACCATAGTGTGCTGATTCTAAGATCGATGATTGCTGCGTCCAAAGCCGATGGTCATGTCGATGAAGAAGAGATGGCAAAGATCGAGCAAGCGGTCGAAAACATGGGCGCCGATTATCAGCTGACCAAATTGGTGTCTGAAGAACTGCACAAGCCACTCGACCCAAGTGAAATAGCTCAATTAGCAACGTCACCTCAACAAGCGAGTGAGATCTACTTAGCCTCTTTGATTGTGGCCGACGAGCAGAACTTTATGGAAAAGGCGTATCTCAAAGAGTTGGCAAAGCAGCTCAACTTAGCTGATGAAGTCACTTATCAGCTTGAACAGCAAATATCCGACTAATCAGTAGATACTAAGCTACTCAATAAATACCAGCGAATCGTAAAGATTGAGCTAAGCGGCAAGAGCTAACCAAGAGATATATAGAACATCAACAAAATGAGATATTGAGCAAGGACAAACTAACCCTGAACTTAATCAGATCTACTTTGTTTTTGCTTATCTCTATGTGTATATTGAGATCAGTTATCATTTGGTTAGGTATAAAAATGAAAGTATACGATTGTTGTGATTTGGTGCGTGAACTGTATTCTCAAATAGGCAGTGGCGACCAAGGCTATATTCCTAAAGCGATCACCTGCGCGGTAAAAACATTGAACGACCTTGCTGCGGATGAATCTCTTCCTAAAGAAGCAAGAGATCGTGCTGCATTTGCCGCAGCGAATCTACTGATCTCAGATTTCGAGGACTAATATGAACCTCGCTAACTTTGAAAAGATGGACCCTGTGATGTTGATGAGCATCGTCAACATGAAGCTACGTGACGACTTCGGTGGTGATTTAGATCGAGTAGTTAACTTCTACGAAATCGACAAAGCGGCATTGACTGCAAAACTTGCGTCTGCCGGTTTTGAGTTTCTTCCGGAAGCAAAACAGTTTCGATAATCATTTAGAATAAACTTAAATTTTAAAGACCAACCTCTGTGTTGGTCTTTTTGTTTCTAGAGCAGGCTAAACACGAATAAACGTATTAGAAATTATCTGGTTGCGCCTATACTTTTATATCCTAGAGTCAGCCAACACTCCTTGAATCAAAGCGTGTTGTTGTATAGGCTACTCCAAACAGCATATAAAACTCATCACCAAATTCGATGATATCGAAGGACTAACAATGAAAAGACTCGGACTTTTAGCCGTTATCGCAGCCGTATTTACCGCAGGTTGTGCTTCAAATACTCAACAAGACAACTTCCGTGAAGCCTCTTTTGAGCTGTGTAATACTGAAGTCGATATCTACTCTGTAAGCCATGATGAAAGAGTACGTATCGTCTGCTCTGACGGCTCTAAATTTGCCTTGAACAGTGAAGATACGCTAGAAATTATGCGCGATATCAACATCGACTATTGTGATGGCGAAGGCTTAGGTAAATTCAACGAAAGCCGTCACTACTACTCTTTCAAGTGTAAGTCAGGCACCCTACTTAGCATTAAAAAGTAGAAGCGACACAACAAGAAAGCGATAAAACAAGAAAGCAATAAAGGGTTGATGTGAAAGCATTAACCCTTTTTAGTACCTGCCTTTCTGTATTCTCAGATAACCTAAATCTCATACCTACAGATACAAAAAAGGCCCCAAAAGGGACCTCTTAAATCAATTTTCAAAGTAGTCGTTTGAAATTCTAGGAGAGCACGCGGAGCTTACGGATGTAAGTGAGCATGCTCGACAACGACTTTATTACTTACGAATACAAAAAAGGCTCCCAACAGGAGCCTTTCAAATCGTATTTTTCAATCAAATATCTTTAGTTCAAGGAAAAGGCACGGAGTTTTCAGCACCTTTCCCTAAAACAAAAAGGGACTCAATGAGCCCCTTTAAAAGTACTTTTCAAAGTAGTCGCTTGAAATTCTAGGAGAGCACGCGGAGCTTACGGATGTAAGTGAGCATGCTCGACAACGAAGTTCAAATTACTACGCAGAAAAATTAAGCGTAAACAGGTAGACGCTTACAGATTTCTAACACTTTCGCTTTAGTTGCTTCGATAACAGACTCATCACCCATGTTATCTAGGATGTCACACATCCAACCTGCTAGCTCTTTCGCGTCTGCTTCTGAGAAACCGCGACGAGTGATAGAAGGAGAACCGATACGGATACCAGAAGTAACGAATGGGCTACGTGGATCGTTTGGAACTGAGTTCTTGTTAACTGTGATGTTAGCTGAACCTAGTGCTGCATCAGCCTCTTTACCTGTGATGTCTTTGTCGATTAGGTCAACTAGGAACAGGTGGTTCTCTGTAGAACCTGAAACGATGTTGTAACCGCGTGCTAGGAATTCAGCAACCATTGCTTTTGCGTTAGCAACAACGCGAGCTTGGTATTCTTTGAACTCTGGTTCTAGAGCTTCTTTGAACGCTACTGCTTTACCAGCGATAACGTGCATTAGAGGGCCACCTTGACCGCCTGGGAATACTGCTGAGTTCAGCTTCTTGTAAAGATCTTCACCTTCGTTAGAAAGGATAAGACCACCACGAGGACCAGCAAGCGTTTTGTGCGTTGTTGTTGTAACAACGTGAGCGTGTGGAACTGGGTTAGGGTAAACACCTGCAGCGATAAGGCCAGCAACGTGCGCCATATCTACGAAGAAGTAAGCACCTACTTTGTCAGCGATTTCACGCATGCGCGCCCAATCACAAACTTGAGAGTAAGCTGAGAAACCACCGATGATCATCTTAGGTTTGTGCTCGATAGCTAGCGCTTCCATCTCTTCGTAATCGATTTGACCTGCTTCATCGATACCGTAAGGGATGATGTTGTAAAGCTTACCAGAGAAGTTTACTGGAGAACCGTGAGTTAGGTGACCACCGTGCGCTAGGCTCATACCTAGAACAGTATCGCCAGCATTCAGTAGTGCCATGTATACAGCGTTGTTTGCTTGAGAACCTGAGTGAGGTTGTACGTTCGCGTATTGAGCGCCAAACAGTTCACATGCACGTTCGATTGCTAGAGTTTCAACTTTATCTACGAACTCACAACCACCGTAGTAACGCTTACCAGGGTAGCCTTCAGCGTATTTGTTTGTAAGTTGAGAACCTTGAGCTTCCATTACACGTGGGCTTGTGTAGTTTTCTGAAGCGATAAGTTCGATGTGCTCTTCCTGACGAAGAGTTTCTTCTTGGATAGCTGCGAATAGGTCCGCATCGTAATCAGCAATGTTCATGTCACGCTTAAGCATCTGTATCTCCTGACTCAGATTGTACTGAAAGTTTCAAAAAAACCACACAACGACCGAAAGCAAACGTTTCCGTCACCGTTTTGATGTGACGCATTCTACATAATTTGATCTAGGTCATAAAGAGCTAATTGCAATTTTATCATGCAGTTTTTTCATAATCACAAATAAGATTCATCATGGTTATTGAGCTTATCCAACCAAAGATGACGCTTACTGTCAATTTTACGCTTTACACCCTGTAAAACGCAGATTACATAGGTTTACCTTAATTTTGCACCTCAAGCTACCGAAAGCTAAGGTTTTTCTCTACTATGCACGCCTTTATTGGTTAGGTAATTATAAAAACGATGGAAAAACACTCACGTAAAGAAGATTGGGTAGCCATTCTTACTGGCACGTTTTTAGTGGCGTTAGGCGTCTTCTTTTTACAGTCAGCAAATCTGCTTACCGGTGGTACTACTGGCTTGGCTCTGCTTTTGAGTCAATTCTTACCTGTAACCTTTGGTATTTTGTACTTTGTTGCCAACTGTCCATTCTATTTATTAGCTTGGAAACGATTTGGTCGTAGCTTTGCCATTAGCAGTGCAATTGCTGGCGCTTTAGTGTCTGTTTTTGCCGATCATTTATACCTAGTTATCTCACTAGAAGTTCATAACGAAATCTACTGTGCTGTTGCTGGTGGCTTACTAATGGGCTTAGGTATGCTAATCCTATTCCGTCATCGCTCAAGCTTGGGTGGCTTCAACGTATTGTGTCTGTTCATTCAAGATCGCTACGGTATCTCAGTAGGCAAAACCCAAATGGCCATTGATGCCTGTATTCTGTTTGCATCCTTCTTCTTTGTATCACCTTGGGTGATTGCCGTATCTGTATTAGGCACCGCAGTATTGAACATCGTATTGGCAATGAACCACAAACCAACTCGCTACTCGGTGAATTACGCGTCTTAGCGTTCATTACCTGCTCTGTCGTTACTGGCACTCGATACGCAAGTTTTTCGCAAGCAAACTCGAGGCACGATTAATCCATACATCAGTAAAACAAAAAGGCTTTGGGAAGCACTCCAAAGCCTTTGTAGAGGCCTAATTCTTAAGGGGAATAGAACTAGGCTTATAGAAATAGAAACAAGGTTAATCTTCAATCAAGAGAATACGAGTCTCGTAAGGTCGTAGTACTTGGTGATGAGACGCCACTAAACTCTCGCTCACTTGATAATTAGACAACAAGCTCTTAGCCTTCGCCATCTCAAAACGTTCAGGTAAAACGCATTCAGCCTCTTTACCATAATAGTTGTTAATACACAGTAGAGTTTGCCCTTCACTCTCACGAACATACGCAAAAATGGATGGGTGCTCAGGCATAAGGTCTTGATAGCTACCATGAGTAATCACCGGTACTTGTTTACGTAACTCAATCAAAGCCTTGTAGAAATAGAAAACAGAGTCTTTATCTTCGAGCGCTTGTTCAGCGTTGATTTCAGTGTAGTTATTCGCAACATCTAGCCATGGTTGAGCTTGTGAGAATCCGGCGTAAGGCTCACTGTTCCATTGCATTGGTGTACGAGAGTTATCACGAGATTTCTGCGCTAAGATCGCCATCATACCTTGATGAGCCACACCATCACGGTTAACCATGATGTCGTACATGTTGGTACTCTCTACATCACGATACTGACTAATGTCGGTGTAACCTGGGTTGGTCATGCCAATCTCTTCACCTTGATAGATATAAGGTGTACCTTGCATCATGTGCACAGAAGCAGCCAACATTTTAGCCGACTCAACGCGATATTGCTGGTCGTTACCTAAGCGGCTCACGACTCTTGGTTGGTCGTGGTTACACCAGAATAGTGCACCCCAACCTTTTCCGTTCAAGCCAGTTTGCCAGTGGTTAAAGATTGACTTGAGCTGTAAGAAATCGAAGGGCGCATTGGTCCACTTCTCACCATTAGTGTAATCAACCTTAAGGTGGTGGAAGTTAAACACCATCGATAACTCGCTATTATCAATGTTTGAGTACTGCTGACAATGTTCCAACGTAGTTGAAGACATCTCACCAACCGTCACACTACCGTATTTCTGGAATACTGCTTCGCTGATTTCTTTCAGGTATTCGTGCACTCGTGGGCCATCGGTATAGAAACGGCGACCATCACCGATATCATCATTAGGGAAATCTTGCTGCTTTGAAATCAGGTTGATTACATCTAAACGGAAACCATCGACACCCTTCTCAGCCCAGAAGCTAATAACATCTTTCACTTCTTCACGTACAACCGGATTCTCCCAGTTAAGGTCGGCCTGTTCTTTCGCAAATAAATGCAGGAAGTATTGCCCAGTGGCCTTATCCATTTCCCATGCATTACCACCGAATTTAGACTGCCAGTTGGTTGGTGCTTGGCCGTTCACAGGGTCTTTCCAGATGTAGTAATCGCGGTATGGGCTGTTTTTGTCACCCAATGCAGACTGAAACCATGCATGCTCGGTTGAAGTATGGTTGACCACAATATCCATCACGATGCGAATGCCACGTTGGTGCGCTTCAGACAATAATAAGTCGAAGTCTTCCATAGTGCCGAATTTAGGGTTAATCGCGTAGTAGTCTGAGATATCGTAACCATTGTCGATCATGGGTGACGCGTAAACTGGGGTTAGCCAAATCGCATCTACACTCAAATGTTTGAGGTAATCCAGTTTCGAAATGATCCCTTTGATATCGCCAGTACCCTTACTGCCACTGTCGCAGAAGCTCTTTGGGTAGATTTGATAGATGGTCGCGGTTTTCCACCAGCTTTCATCATGTTCAGTCATCGCCATCTCTAACACTCACTTACCAGAAAATATAAAATAAAAATCACCATGCAAATCATGGTCGAATAGCCGTTATAACTGAGAGAAAAAGCTATAACTAAGAGAAAAGCGATGACTCAATTGAATCATCGCTTGTTAAATGCATTACGCGTTGGCGGTTTCTAGCTCGCCTTTCATCTGTGCTCGTTTATAGAAGAACAATGTCAGCGTTATCGGCAGTACAACCGCCACCAGCATCGCGACTAAGTAAATCGACCAATATTGAGGTTGAATCGATAAGATGCCCGGCAAGCCACCAACACCGATACCATTCGCCATCACACCTGCACTACCACAGATTGCAGCCGCTGCGGCACTGCCGATCATTGCGCTCAGCATTGGGAATTTGTATTTAAGGTTGATGCCGTACATCGCTGGTTCCGTCACACCTAAGTACGCAGAGATTGCCGCAGGTACCGAGATGTCTCGTTCGCCTTCGCGCTTACTCAAAATGATGATGCCGACAACCGCTGAAGCTTGTGCAATGTTTGATAGCGCAATCAAAGGCCAGATTGGTGTGCCACCTAAGTCTTGCATCAGTTGTAAGTCCACAGCGTTGGTTGTGTGGTGAATACCCGTAATAACCAAAGGTGCGTATAGGAAGCCAAAGACCACTGAACCAAGAACCGCGAAGTCACCTGTCATTGCCACTTTGGCAGCGAATGCCACACCATCACCCAACATACGACCGAATGGGCCAATAAAGGCGTGAGCCAGAATCACAGACAAGATGATCGAGACAAATGGCACGACAACTAGGTACAGATAAGAGGGTACAATGCGCTTAAGGTTGGTCTCAATGAAAGCCAGAGCCACGCCCGCTAACATCGCAGGGATCACCTGAGCTTGATAACCGACTTTCTCAATCACGAACAAACCAAAGTCCCACACCTCAGGTACCGATTTACCTATCATGTAAGCGTTCATCAATTGTGGGGAAACCAAGGTCACACCGAGCGTGATACCCAAAATAGGGGTTCCGCCGAGTTTCTTAACCGTTGCCCAACACACACCAACCGGTAGGAAGAAGAAGATCGCTTCGCCAATCAACCACAAGAAAGAATGAACGGTAGCCCAGAATTGGCTTATCTCAACCAAGGTTTTGCCGTCGAACATGCGAATGTCGCCAATCACATTACGGAAACCAAGAATCAAACCACCCGTAATAATGGCAGGTAGCAGTGGTACGAAAATTTCGGCTAAATGGGAGATACCACGCTCAAGGAAGTTCATGTTCTGGCGAGCCGCTAGTTTCGCCTCATCTTTTGATGATGCATCTTTACCGGTTTGCTCAATAAGAAGGGCGTACACCTCATCAACCTCGGTGCCAATAACCACTTGAAATTGACCTGCGTTAGTAAAGCAGCCTTTTACCAGCTTAAGCTTCTCCAATTCTGCTTTGTTCGCTTGTTCCGTATCATTCAATACAAAACGCAGTCGAGTCAGACAATGGCTGACACTCGCAATATTCTCTTTGCCACCGACTAACTCGATAAGACGCGCAACGTCTTGCTTCGCTATCTTACTCATACTACCCCACCCTGGTTTCATTCAATTACTCATCTAAACCATGCAGCGGTAACCACTCGGATTTAGACTTATGGGAACATTCCCAATCACGATTATTATAATGCCCACATGAATGATAAATTAAAATGGGAACAGTCCCATTAATTGAAAGAGATCACACTCTAATTTTAATCTAAGCGGTTCAATTTCGCTTGATTGAGTGGATTATAGAATAGGTGATTGAGTGTGATGAGAGATCTCTGCATTACCTAAAAGCTGAGAGATCAATAAATTAGCGGCCAACTTACCCGCAGATTGATACCCAGGATCAATACTAAATACTCGCGGGAACAAGAAAGAGAGAAGATCATTGCCACCAACACCGGTCACCACCACATCTTCACGTTGTAGTTCTTGCAGACGTTTGATTACACCAAGAGCCAATGTGTCACTGGCACACACAATCGCTTGAGTTGTAGGAGTCAGTACCTCATCCACCAGCTGATAAGCACTTTCATGATGAAGTTGACCAGTACGATAGTTGGCAATCACTCCAGCGCTTTCACACCAATCTAGATAGGCCTTAAGACGCAGTTCACCGGTTGATTTGTCGCTAGGATCAACGCCAATGAAACCAACCTCAGAGATTTCCTGCTCTGCTAGATGCGTTAACGCACTATTGATCACCTGTTGGTTATCATAGTTAATCGACGTCACGTTCTCGGTATCCAGAGCAATCACCACCGCTTTGTGTTCCCAAGCTTCGATTGCAGGAATATCACAGTCAGTAAAGCCAAACACAATGATGCCATCTACATTGCGACGCTTGAGAACCTGAAGGTGCTCATTGGCTTTTTCTCTATCTAGCTGGCTTTCCATGATCACGACATCATAATCCGCTCGATACAACTCGGCCAGCATCGTACTTACCGCTTTGTTTTCAGAAGGAGAGTCCAGACGAGAGATGATGACACCGATGACTTTTTGACTGCCACCACGCATCGACTGCGCAGACTTCGAAGGCGTGTACCCAGATTCTTGAATGACTCTTTCCACCCTTTCACGGGTTTCAGGTTTTACTTTGGGATCATTGGTCAGAACGCGAGATACGGTAGACTTACCAACACCGGACAGCTTAGCAATATCGAGAATAGTGAGTTTTTTGCTCATAAAAAGTCTGACGTTAAAGGGAAGAGAAAGAAAAAGTGAGGGCGAACTCCCTCACTTAACTGTTTGTAAATCCTAGTAGATAACTATGACCTACTTTCGGCAGTTTTTATAGATAACACGGCCAAGTTCTAGGCGTGCATTGTCACCTTTAGTACGTAAAGTTACGCTATTGATCAGTTCAGAGGTTCCATCATCTAGGATGTACTTCGTTCCTGAACCTGCCGCTATTTGAGTGAGGCGATATTCATTCTCTGGCAAACGTAATACCGCTTTTTCATCACTAAGGTAAGCGACCTTAAATGAAGCGTCAGACTCACATTGATAAATCACGAATTGATCGTCCGATACTGCGCTCTCAGTCTCAGGAGCTGCTGATTTAGAGCATCCGAATAACGCTACCGTACATAGAGATGCTATCAACAATGCTTTCATACTGCGTTCCTCATCTTTATATAGTGAATAACACTTATATCTAAGTGAAAGAGACTTAGTGTCTTAACCTTTTAAGAATGCTGGTACATCTTTAATACTGTCAAGCACGACACTTGCAAGCGCTTCACCTTTTTCAGTGATTGGCTTACCGGTTCTTACCAGTACTTTAGTGCCAACACCCGCCGCTTCTGCAGCCATCATGTCTTCAGCTTTATCGCCGATCATGACCGAGTTAGCCATATCAATCTTCAGAAAGTCACGCGCAGAAATGAACATGCCTGGCTTTGGTTTACGACATTCACAATCTTGTTTGTAGTCACCAACACCGTGCTCAGCGTGGTGCGGGCAGTAATAAATACCATCTAGCTCAACGCCGTTATCAACAAAGTTCCAATCCATCCACTGCGTTAGAGAAAGAAAACGGTCTTCACTAAACATGCCGCGAGCAATACCAGATTGGTTGGTCACTAACACCAATAAATAACCCATATCTTTAAACGCTTTCGCCGCTTCAAACACACCATCGATGTATTCAAAGTCATGTTCATCATGTACGTAGCCGTGATCAACGTTAATCACACCATCACGATCTAAAAAAACAGCAGGTTTAGACAAAATTCAGTTCTCTATCAACTCTCTATTAATCATTAATTATTACACGCTTTATTTGCTTCATCACTATCTATTTAGTTTTGCGTTCGTTAACGATTTGTTTCTAGTTTAACTTCGCAACTCGCGTTTAGCCGTCTAGACGTAAAAATATCTATTGACTTAGATCATAGAACACCATAGCATCATCTGTAAATCGAGTGAGTCATCAATATATTATTCTGTTCTACCTGCACGGGTTTCTCTATGATTAAAGTGAATCAAGTCAATAAGGTTTTTTATCAAGGCACTAAAGAAATCAATGCCTTAATTGATATCAACCTCCACATTCCTCAAGGTCAAATCTTTGGAGTCATCGGCTCTTCAGGTGCAGGCAAAAGTACCCTTATCCGTTGTGTAAACATGTTGGAAGCTCCAACGTCAGGTGAAGTGATTGTTGACGGTATCGACCTGACAAAACTCAGCAAATCAGAACTTAGCGAAGCACGCCGTAACATCGGCATGATATTCCAACACTTCAATCTGCTGTCTTCTCGTACTGTATTTAACAATGTAGCACTGCCTTTAGAGCTTGCTGGTAAAGATAAAGCTGCGATTGAAGCGAAAGTGAGTGAACTACTTGAGCTTGTCGGCCTATCGGATAAGCGTGATACCTACCCTGCGAACTTAAGTGGTGGTCAAAAGCAGCGTGTCGCGATTGCTCGTGCGCTAGCTTCAGACCCGAAAGTACTACTGTGTGATGAAGCGACCAGTGCTCTGGATCCAGCAACGACTCAATCTATTCTTGAGCTGCTACGTGAAATCAACCGCAAGCTACACATCACGATCCTACTTATTACGCACGAGATGGACGTAGTTAAGAGCATTTGTCACGAAGTCGCGATCATTGGCGGTGGCGAGCTAGTAGAGAAAGGTACAGTTGGCGACATATTCGCACACCCTAAGACAGAGCTAGCACATCAGTTTATTCGCTCAACGCTAGACCTATCTATCCCTGAAGATTATCAAGCGCGTTTGCAAGAGACTCGTGTTAACAGTAGCTACCCATTAGTACGTCTTGAGTTTACTGGTGCAACGGTTGATGCTCCGCTGATGACGCAAATTGCTCGTAAATTCAATATCGATGTCAGCATCTTAAGCTCTGACCTCGATTACGCTGGCGGCGTGAAGTTCGGCATGATGGTCGCTGAGCTGTTCGGTAACGAAGCCGATGATAATGCTGCTATCCAATTCCTACGCGACAACAATGTAAAAGTAGAGGTGCTTGGTTATGTCCTTTAGTTTCAACGAGATTGCTGACTGGATCAGCCTTAACGGCAACCTTCTATTGGAAGCAACAGGCGAGACACTTTACATGGTTGCAGTTGCTGGCATCGTTGGTTTCGCTGTCGGTATTCCATTAGGCGTTATTCTACACACGACTAAAAAAGGTGGGCTGTTAGAGAACACCAAGCTAAACAAAATTCTTGGTGCGATTGTGAACGTGGGCCGTTCTGTGCCTTTCTTAGTACTGATGGTAGCGATCATCCCTCTCACTAAGATGCTGATTGGTACCTTCATCGGTACAACCGCAGCGATTGTTCCGCTGACGATTGGTGCTATCCCATTCGTAGCTCGACTTATCGAGAGTGCACTACTTGAAGTACCAACAGGTCTAGTGGAAGCAGCTCAGTCAATGGGCGCAACACCAACACAAATCATCAATAAGGTTCTGCTTCCTGAAGCACTGCCGACTATCATCAACTCAGTGACGATTACGCTAGTGACTCTTGTGAGTTACTCGGCAATGGCCGGAACTGTGGGTGGTGGTGGCCTAGGTGATGTCGCGATTCGTTACGGATTTCACCGCTACGATGTGACCATTATGGCTGTGACAGTCGTCATGTTGATTGTGCTGGTACAAATTATTCAATCAATCGGTGATTCATTAGTTCGCCGCGTTGACCACAGATAACGACTTACAGACCAAAATCAAAGTCGTCTGAACCAAATTAAATAGATTTATTAAAAGGAGATTATTATGAAATTTAACCTTAAAGGTTTACTTACTATTGCAGCAGTAGCTTCAGCGCTAGTACTAGCAGGTTGTGGTGATAAAGAAGTCGATACTTCTAAGATCAAAGTTGGCGTAATGGCAGGTGCAGAAGCACAAGTTGCTGAAGTAGCAGCTAAAGTCGCGAAAGAGCAATACGGCCTGGATGTTGAACTGGTCACTTTTACGGATTATGTAACACCTAACGCAGCGCTAGATGATGGTTCTATCGACATCAATGCATTCCAACACACGCCGTACCTAGATCAGCAAGTTGCTGACCGTGGTTACAAGCTAACGGTCGCAGGTAACACTTTTGTTTACCCTATTGCAGGTTACTCTAAAGAAGTTAAATCGGTAGACGAAATCCAAGATGGTGCTCGTATCGCTGTACCAAACGACCCAACAAACCTAGGTCGTTCTCTACTGCTTCTTGAGCAGCAAGGTTTACTTGAACTTCGTGAAGGTGCAGGTCTTCTAGCTACCGTTCGTGACATCGTTGGTAACCCTAAGAACCTAACGATTGTTGAACTAGACGCAGCTCAACTGCCACGTTCTCTTGATGATGTAACTTTATCTATCATCAACACTACTTACGCGAGCTCTATCAACCTGACTCCACAAAAAGATGGCGTATTCGTTGAAGACAAAGATTCTCCATACGTGAACCTAATCGTTTCTCGTGAAGACAACCTAAATGCAGAAAACGTACAAAACTTCGTTAAAGCATATCAAACTGAAGAAGTGTACAACGCAGCTTCTGACATCTTCCAAGGTGGCGTAGTTAAAGGTTGGTAAATTAAGGCTGATAATTAACGTGTAATACAAAAAAAGCTGATACCTTCTGTATCAGCTTTTTTTTAACATATTCTTCTATCATCGCCTGTAGTATGGGTTTTATTGAAAGAGCTGTTTCTACATGATCAGTATCTTTTATTATGACCTTAGCACCATGCTCTCTGAGAAATGAGGTTTCAGCCTCCGTCAATGCCCCAACTTGCTCATCCGACGCTGCGTAAACATATGTAACATTTCTCATATCGAGACCTTTTAGGGTCTCAGAATAACGATTGTATGCTAACCCTGCAGATAGTTTAGCCATGTTGATATCGGTGTAAAGACCATCCCCCCCCATTCCCGCTTCCTGCGCTGAAAAGTCGACTATAGTATTGTTATCTTCAAACCCCACCATGCGTCCACCTGCAAACTCAGTCCATACTTCACTTGGCATATCTAACCGTCCGACCATCAAGAGATAACCATCAGCAACATTACCTTGAGTTGCTAGCGACTCTTGAACCATAAACGCACCAAATGAAGCACCTACGACATAAACACGCTTGCCGCTATCTTTAAATTTGTTAATGGTTTCCGATAACCACAAAACACTTTGCTTATCCGCTTCTTTAGCGTCCTCGAATGTGATTTCTCTAGTTTCAAAATCACTACCAGGCTTAGTTTGAGTTTGATGGACGTTCAATAGCATATAACGACCCAAATCTAACCAAGAAAACATTTCTCGAAGGAAGTTTCGTTCTAAATCAGGAAAAGCACCACCCTGTGCGTTAATGATAACCACCTCTGAACTCTCGTTACCATACGACTCAAAATTTTCCGAATCCAAATTAATCTGTTCCCACTTTGAAAAAGAACAACCAAAGAGCAAAACCACAGATAACGATAAAAAAATATTGAATATTTTAATTTTGTTCATAAAAATAAGCTCTCAAAGTTTTAGCATTAAAAATTACCCTATAACAATAAACTCATGTTCCATTTAAATGGTTCTAAAGTTCATAGGCCCAACTCATAAAAAATGAACGATGTCTATTTAAGATGATCCCAAGAAATGTTGGATACCAGACGGCAATCATCACACTTGAAATAGAAAATATCGTGGATTGGTGCATCAAGCAGCCATTCACCACCACATTGTGGGCATTTTCGCTCTTTTTCATCTTTCAGGCTGATCCCACCGACACGATATAAGTAGTAGTAAGTTGGAATCTTAGTCAGAAATTCAATGCGCCCTCTTAGACCCCAACCACGTTTAAACAGCACACTCTTAGTATCACTGATCTCGGTTAGCGTTGCATGTTCAGCACGGCAACCACCACCCATTTGCACTTCATCACAGGCTTGCCATTCGGTCTGCCATTTCAGTACGGCTTTATGATCGCCATTAAATGTCGGCGGGTTACGATATAGTGGAATAGGCAACAAGCTGTCGCCACTGCGCAGCGGTGAACAGGTATGCACGAACGTCGTGTACAACACTTGCCAGCTCGGCGTTTCATCTTCGGCTACTTCTTCGGAGTTAAGATCTCGGCCAAGCAGACGCATCTTAGGCGCTAATAAACTCGCCGCAGATAAGCGCTCGAAACAGACTTTGACGAAGTCTGAATGATTACGTGGGTGTAAGCTATCTTGCTCCGGACACACAACGCGAACATAGAATTCACCGTCGCCCATCACGATTGGAAACTCACGACCTAACACTTGTCCGTTATAACGAAGAGCATCCATTAAGCCATTAACCGCCTTATCGACAGCGCTTACCGTTGTGTTATCAAAACACTCAAATTGAAGTTCTAGTACGTACATCTATTTATACCGCTGGTTGTAGCTTTTCTAAAAATTCTGCCAATGTCTCGGCTAGTACATCACGATTTTTGGTGCCTAAGCGCTCTAGGATCACGTTCCCCGTTAGGTTACAGATAGAGATTACATCCAGTTCAGCATCAGTCGCAGCAATGAAAACCGTTGGTTTTAGCTTCAAACGACGCTGAGTCACTAGGTGACCTAAGATGTTTTCTTGTAGGCATTCGAAATCTTCATCACTCCAAATCTGTAACAGAGTCAATTCGTTACCATCAAAAGTCGCGTTCATATCCGCACTAAATTGTGCGCCGTAGAAAGTCTTAACGTCTTCATGCAGAGTCAGCTCAATACCCGTTTCAACATTGGTGAAATCTGCGAATTGCTCACGTGGATAGTGTTTCCACAACACGGCATCACCACTCTTTTCTTCTACGCATGGCGATACAATGTCCACCAACTCCTCATTACGAGGTAAGCTTTGGTGTTGCTGCTGCCACGCGTCAACGTATCGCTGACTGAAAGAAAGTAGTGCGTCTTGAGCGCGTTGAGTCATGAAAATCTCCTAAACACAAAATAATAAATAGAATCCGAGCCCTTTCCGTGCCGATTAAGCGATGACTTAATGACAGGGTAATGGGGATTCAGTAAAATCGACCCCATTCTAATCGAATTTGAAACGAAAGTATGAGCAAATATTCTGACGCAAAAGAGCTAGCGGGTTTAACCCTAGGCCAAAAAACTGAGTACTCTAACCAATACGATGCAAGTTTATTGCAACCAGTACCTCGTAGCCTCAATCGTAATGATCTTGCGCTAAACGGAGAGTTACCTTTTGTCGGTCATGATATTTGGACGATGTACGAGCTTTCGTGGCTAAACACCAATGGCTTACCACAAGTGGCTGTTGGTGAAGTGTTCATTCCGGCAACTAGCCAAAATTTGATTGAGTCAAAATCTTTCAAGCTGTACCTAAACAGCTACAACCAAACTCAGTTTGAAAACTGGGATCAAGTCACTGAGCGTCTAACTCAAGATTTGTCAGCATGTGCAGGCGAATCTGTGATTGTGAATGTAAATTCAGTAACCGATTACACCAACCAACCTATCGTGACGATGGAAGGTGACTGTATCGACAATCAAGACATCCAAATCACGAGCTATGATTTTGAAGCGTCACTGCTTGAAAGGGCTGCTGGCGAGCAAGAAGTAGAAGAAACTCTACATAGTCACTTATTGAAGTCAAACTGCTTAATCACCAATCAACCGGATTGGGGCAGCGTAGAGATCGCATATTCCGGTAAGCAAATTGACCGTGAAGCTCTGCTACGCTATTTAGTTTCTTTCCGCGAGCATAACGAATTCCACGAACAATGTGTTGAGCGTATCTTCACTGACATCATGAAATACTGTGCACCATCGAAGCTAACCGTATTTGCACGTTACACGCGTCGTGGCGGTCTGGATATCAATCCATACCGTTCAACTGAGCAAGATAGACCAAGCCACAATAAGCGTATGGCTCGCCAATAATCGGCGTGAACCGCCCACACTTATTTGAACCTACAAAATCTTTAAAGGGACATTGAAATGCGTTGGTTATACGTTGTTAGTCTATTCATTTTAAGCTTAAGCACATCGGTTAATGCGTCGGTCTATTCGTCGGCGCTCCTCAATGAAGCCAATAACTTGGTTGAGATAGAACCGAGTCAAGCAAAGCGAATGGCCAACAGCTACCTAACGCTACGTATCCTTTCAGATCAACGCGAAAAGAGCCCGTCAGCTATTTCTCGTGAAGAGGCCGACTCTTCGATTAGAACCCCGAACAGCAGTATCGATGCGTATAAGATCTTAGCGAAAGCAGAGTTTAATCTAGGCAACATTCGTATTGCGATTCAGCACATCGACAAAGCCTCTGAGCTAGCAAAAACCTATAAGCTTGAGTATCTAAAGTTAGATCTGGAAATACTTAAAGTTAGGTTACTTTGGCTTACGGACAGAAAATCTGCCCAAGCAGAATCAGAGCTAAAAAAAATAGAAACAAGCTTAGAGTCGGTTAATAAGGCCTTACGCCTGACGGAAGGGATTACCTATCGCTTAATCATGTTGAAAGCCGACATTTCCTCTTATAACAACAACGTAGGGGAAGCAGAAAAGCTCTATCAAGAAGCAAAAACTTACCTAGAACAGCGTCACTCGGAAAAAGTCGTCATTGATTATCACATCACCGTCGGCGAGTTTTATCTTACCCATAAAGAGTACAACCATGCACTATCTGAGTTATTGTACGGCTACTGGAAATCAGTAGAAGGTAACCTGAGTTCGCGCCTGGCTAAAGTAAACCGCCTACTGGCACAGCTTTTCTTTGAACGTCAAGTATTAGATAAAGCTCTAGAGCACCTGTCTCAAGCTGCTGACTTTTATGATAATTTTGAAAGCTCTCCCATATTAGCGCAAGTACTAAAAAAGATGGGTGATGTGTACTTCAATCAAGGCAAATATAACCTTGCCCTCGTGCACTTTTTCAATGTCCTTGATCATGAGAGTACAGACCGAGACATCTACCAAGTCATTGACATTCGTCTAAGTTTATCTGCGACTTACTTACGACTTTATAACTACCCTCTAGCCGAGCAATACCTAGCACGAGCTCTTGAACTGCTGGAGTATTCCGACATTCCTAAATTGGAAGGCCGCGCTGCACTCTTATCCGCAGGTTTGGCATACCACCTACAAGAAAGCGAAGATGTAATTAAGCATGCGACACGTGCGCTCAAGATTTCGCGTCAGGTAGAAAACATGCGCCTGTCGCAACACTCCTACCACTTGCTCTCTTTAGGTTATGAGCAAGCAGGGCGTCCACAACAAGCGCTAGCAAATCTCAAACAATACAATATCCTTGTCTCTTTGGAACAACAAAAACTCAACCGTGTTGGTGAAGACGCATTCCGCCAACAAAAAGAGTTTGCCGAGCAAACGCTCCACTATGCAGGTCAAGAACAAGAATTAGAGAAATACAAACTTGAGCACCATAAGTTCCAGAAAATATCGTTCGCCTTATTTTTGTTCAGCATTGTCTTGTTCTTCTTTGTGCTACGCCGAGGCTACATCATTCAAACCTTAGTCACGGAAATGGATTCACTGCGTACCGACCTATTTACACACTCACGCTCAAAGCTTCCAAATCTAAGAATGCTGAACGCGAAGCTATCAAATTCTCTAGAACAAACCAGCCAAAACTTCGAACAATGGCAACTTGGTGAGTTGATTCATGAACCACTCAACGACCGTTTACGCTTTGTGATGATAGATTTACCGTTCCTACGCAATATGTACACTCAGAACGGTTATAAAGCAGGTTTAGAGCTCGAAGATGCTTTCGGCGAGTTCCTTAAATCTAAGCTTGAAGGTCCTGCGCGCGTCTACCACTTCTCGGATGCGAACTTGCTTTACATCGAACCAAATGCTGACCGTGATACATCGCCTGAGGCTATGTTCAGAAAGATTCAATCTTGGATTAATCACTTCGAACCAGAGCGAAACATTAATCGAACCGTCCGCATGGGCATCGCTGACTACCCGTTCTTACCACGCGCTTATACCGCGATTAACGACCAAGAACTCCTCGATGTACTATTAATGTCGACCAACCTGGCACGTGAAATCAGCCTCAAAGAACGCAGTAGCCAATGGGTTTACCTTAAAGCCATCGACAATGCCCCCGCAGCGAGCCTTGCAACGGGTAACATAAGAGAGGCTTGTAAACATGCGATTAATCAAGGGTTAATAAAGATACAATCCTCACACCAGAATGAGGACAATATCAAAAAAATGCTAAAAGATGACTGATTTGCGAGCGGTTAAACGTCGTAGATCGTGACCTTATTTTTAGTTTTGTTATTATCAAGGTCACGGAATTTCATCTATACGATCGAGTACGATCTACGCGGCGCTAATTAATACATCTATGGGCATTCTTGAAAAAGACATTCAGGCGCAACTCCACCAGCTGAAATATCAGTTGGATCAAGTCCGCTTGACGCAAAGAGATACCTCGTTCAAATTTATTCGAGAACAAAAAGTTCTCAAGCGTATCGTTACGTCTTTAAGTGATGCATGTGTTGGCAGCAACACTCATTTAGATGAAAATCTCATTGCCCTTAGGGAAGAGCTCGAAAAGCAAAAAGACATTAGCTCAATGATCCCCAAGTTGGCAGTATTAGAAAGGATGCTCAAGCAAAAAACGTTGGCTATGGATAAACAGAACGGATATCTGGATGATAGTATTAAGCACAGTGGGGAAACGCTGCAGCGTATAACTGGCCTTCCGGCACAGCTAAAGCGCGATCTAAGAAACTTACTTAGCTTCTCCGAGTGTCATGGCAGTCAAAAAGTCGACCATGCCATGAAGCTTCTCAGCATTTATGAGCGTGCCATTAAGATTATGGCAAACAACTCACGCACTCATTTTGCCGACGTAGATCAATCAACTGAACAAGAACTCCTTTCCGAACTATCAAACGAATTACAACACCTGATCACTGAACTCGACTTCGAGGGTGAATCGGGGGATCTACTGACCGATATTCGAGCGAAGCTACTACTTGGTGTTTCAACACAAAACCTACTTGAGCTAGCACTTCAGATCCTCAAACTGGTGATTGATGGCACGAGCCTAGAGCGTAAGCAGTCTGAACAATTTATCGAACAACTCAATTCCTCGCTCGCTTCTAGTATCAAAACAGCAGATCAAAACTCCGACCAGAGCCAAAGCTATTTTGAACATCGCCAAGGTCTTAATTCTGAGTTGAATGAACTTGTTACTAAGAGCCAAAGCTCTGTTGATAAAGCAACGGATATTGATAACTTAAAACTTTCGATAAACCCGCTGCTCAGTGAAATTGCCTCTCTTTCAGAAAGACTGAATCACGCAGAACAGAAAGAACAAGCTCTAATAGAAAGAATGAGCTACGGAAAAAACCAATTAGATTCGCTCTATGAAGTCACCCAAGATTACCGCAAGCGTCTAGAAGATCAGGCTCAGCGTATGCTGCTTGACCCTCTGACTAAGATCTACAACCGTACCGCCTTCACCGATCGTTTAGAGTTAGAATATCGTCGCTGGATTCGCGCACAACACTCACTAAGAGTCGTGCTGCTAGATATCGATAACTTCAAAGCAATTAACGATAGCTTTGGCTATACTGCTGGTGACAAAGCACTCAAGATCATCGCAAGAGCCATCACCAAAGAAATTGGTACTACCGATACTGTCGCTCGCTTTTCTGGTGAAGAGTTCATCTTGCTACTCCCCGAGCAAAGCGATGAATATTGCCATCAAGTGACTCAAAGCATCCAGAATCAAGTCAGCCGCTTACCTTTCAAATTCCGTGACCAACAAATCACAATTACCTTGTGCGCAGCAAGTACTCCGTTTAAAGAGTCAGACACACCTGAAGAAGTATTAGAACGACTCAATAAAACACTTAACAAAGCCAAACAGCGCGGTAACAACCAACTTGTTTGGGACTAAGACTGCCCTAGATTTAATTTATTTCATTTTTTCAAATACTTATCACATACCATATCCCTCAATGTTTGCTAAGCTAATGATTAACATTCGCTTAACAAGCATTCTTGGCAAGCAACGCTGTCGTAATCGTTTCGTCTGGTTAATTCTCTCGCCTTTAACCAAACACTTTCAACGTTAGCTTCTCATCTCGAACTAAAGGGCCACTTCCAACCTCCCCTAGTTCTTTTCAACAAGGAGGCACTATGATCACTCATATCAGCCCTGCCGGTAGCATGGATTTACTCTCTCAACTTGAAGTTGAGCGTCTTAAGAAAACCGCATCTAGTGATCTGTACCAGCTTTATCGTAACTGTACGTTAGCGGTGCTCAACTCGGGTAGCCACACCGACAACTCCAAAGAGCTGCTCGATAAATATCAATCGTTTGATGTTGAGGTCGTCCGTCGTGAGCGCGGGATCAAGCTTGAACTGAGCAACCCACCAGAGCATGCCTTTGTCGATGGTGAAATCATCAAGGGTATCCAAGAACACTTATTCTCAGTGTTGCGCGACATTGTCTACGTCAACATGCACCTTGCAGATAACCAAAGACTCAACCTGACCAATGCCACTCATATTACCAACCTTGTATTTGGCATTTTGAGAAATGCAGGCGCACTTACGCCAGGTATCGAACCTAACCTGATCGTGTGTTGGGGTGGTCATTCAATTAATGCCACTGAATACCAGTACACTCGCGAAGTGGGTAATGAACTTGGCCTGCGTGAGCTGAATATCTGTACCGGTTGTGGACCGGGGGCAATGGAAGGGCCAATGAAAGGGGCTGCCATTGGTCACGCTAAACAGCGCTATACAGACCACCGTTACTTAGGGCTAACTGAACCATCAATCATTGCGGCTGAGCCACCAAACCCAATAGTGAACGAACTGGTGATCATGCCAGATATCGAGAAGCGTCTTGAGGCATTCGTTCGTATGGCGCATGGCATCATTATTTTCCCCGGTGGTCCTGGTACGGCTGAAGAGCTGCTGTATATCTTAGGGATCATGATGCACCCAAATAACGTCGACCAACCAATGCCAATTGTTTTAACGGGCTCAAAAGAGAGTGAAGCTTACTTCCGTTCGATTGATAAGTTCATCGGCGAAACCTTAGGGCCTGATGCGCAGAAACACTATGAGATCGTGATTGATGACCCAGCACGCGCTGCGAAAATCATGAAGCAGGCAATGCCAGATGTACGCTCTCACCGTAAAGAGACTGGCGATGCCTACAGCTACAACTGGTCACTGCATATTGAACCTGAGTTCCAACTGCCATTCGACCCTACACATGAATCTATGGCGGCGCTTGATCTGCATATGGATCAGAAAACAGAAAGCCTTGCGGCGAATCTACGTAAAGCCTTCTCTGGAATTGTGGCAGGTAACGTCAAAGCTGAAGGTATTTTGGAGATAGAGAAACATGGCCCCTTCCTGATTGATGGCGACAAAGAGCTGATGACAAAAATGGACCAGCTGCTGAATGACTTTGTTGAACAGCATCGAATGAAACTGCCGGGCGGCACTGACTATGTTCCTTGCTATAAAATTATGCCTAGCAGCGAATAACGGCAAGTAACTGATAACAAGCCACAAGTATAAAGTTAAACAAGTCATGACGTTTACGTCACCAAAGTTTCAACTCACCAAGTGATACGTTACTATAAGGGGCTAGCAGCCCCTTATTTATTGCCTATTTAGTGGAAACTTATGTCTATCCATCTTGTTATTATCGATGCCTTGAACCTCATCCGACGCGTGCACTCTGTTCAGCCGGACCCAACCGATATTGCAAGAACCATCACCACGACTGCTCGTACTCTTAATCGCATCCTAAACGAATCAAAGCCCACTCATATCATTGCAGTATTTGATCATCATTTACAAGATCGAGGTTGGCGCGCGGAAGTCCTTCCCGCTTATAAGCAAAACCGTAAGCCGATGCCAGAACCATTAATGAAAGGTCTCGATGCGATTCAACAAGCTTGGTGGGAATTAGGGATTGATTCACTGCTGTCTGATGGCGATGAAGCGGATGATCTCGTCGCAACATTGGCAAAGAAAGTCGCTGACCACGGAGAAACCGTCACTATCATTTCCACGGATAAGGGCTACTGCCAACTGTTGTCACCAACGCTTCAGATCCGTGATTATTTCCAGCACCGTTGGTTAGATAAGCCCTTTATCGAAGCGGAATTTGGTGTAAAGCCAGAGCAACTGGCAGATTACTGGGGATTAACGGGCGTCAGCTCAAGCCAAGTCCCCGGAATTCCTGGTATAGGGCCAAAAGCAGCCAAAGAGATATTAACGACATACCCTGATATCGAAACAGCATTCCTAGCTGAAGACTTACCGAAAAAGTATCGTAAGAAATTCGATGAGCATATCGAGTCGGCTCGCGTATGTAAGCTCGTTTCTGCACTCAAAACAGACATCGATTTAGGTTTTAATCTGCAAGATATTCGCTACGAAGCTGTGTCTTAATCTGACGTCACAAATTCAGTCATTAAAGCTAACCGTTAGAAATAAATCCGCTTATAAATCAACAAATTAGAAATTCAATCATTAGAAAGCAGAAAAGCCTTAGTCTGAACTAAGGCTTTTTTGTTGTTTCATTTTAAGACGAAACATTGCACTTATACTGATAAGTCTCTATTTCTAGAGTAACTTTCAGCTAAGAGCAGATTAGAAGCTATAAGCGATAGAAGCTTTAAAGTTACGACCCGCTTCATAGCTGGTGTACTTTTCTGAACCCCAAGAGATACCAAAACCAGTATGCTCAGCGTACTTCTTATCAAGCAGGTTATCGATACCAAGGTTCATCTCTAGGTCTTTAGCAAACGTCGGTGTGTAAGCCGCCCAAATGTTGTGCGTTGCGAAGCCTGAGCGTTTGATCTCTTTGCCTTTTTCGTTCTCGTAATCGTTTCCCGGAACAAAGCGTGAATCCCAACCAAACACAAATTCATTGTTTAGGCTGTAGTTAAAACCGGCCTTAAAGTTATGAATACCGGTTTTATTCATGTGGCTTGTCTTGCCATTTTTCAGGCTCTTTTGCTCGCCATCAGAGTAAGAGTGGTTAGCGTAAACACTTAACGCGTCTAACTGATAGCTCAATACAGTCTCTACACCCCAAACTTCAACATCATACTTATTCGATAATGTTGCGTTGTTCTTAGTTGGGTGCATTTGGTTATCAAGGTCATAAGTATAAGCCGTGAAACCTAGAATCGCGTAATCAGCCGCAAGCAAACGTGTTAGCTCGTAATCAAAACCAGCTTCGTAGTTATTACCCGTCATCGCCTTAGTATCAGACTGCTTAACTTTGCTTGGTGCTTTCATCGTCAGCGTTTCTGGTAGTGACGCACCTTTAAACAGACGACCGTAACCCACACGAAGTTTTAGGTTTTCCGTTGTTTGGTATTCACCTTTGAACTTTGGAGATAGCTGATCAAACTCGCCCTTATACACGCCACCCAGTTTATGAACGTCGTAACGAAGACCTGTTGTCAGACGGAAATCGCTGAATTCGTACATATCTTGTAGATACAGACCGTAAGCCGTCACCGTACCACCATCCATGCTGTAGTTCTCGGTTTGACCTTGCTTAGTACCGCTTAGATATACGCCTTGACCAGCATCAATCCATTGCTTGGCTTTGTAGCCCTCAAGACCATAAGTAAGCTCATGCTCACCAACCCAAGAAACGTTACGAATGTCACCACCAATGGTTGTTATATTGTATTCACGCTTAGGGTAAGACATTTTGCCATCTTTGAACCATTTACCTGCCGGTGTTTTGCCCCAAGCGGTACCTTCAAGAGCATCACGATCCATGTATTGACGGTTGTAGTAAACATTACTTTTCAGATGAACTAGATCACTACCTGCATCGTATTCGTGCTGTAGCGTCACTGTATCGCGATTAAGCGAATGATAGTCGTGTTTATCGTCAGCATACAGAGCACCCGCCTTTTCGCCAGAAAGCTGACGCGTACCACCATCACTGTATCGGTTGAAAGTCAGTTTAAATTCATTGGCATCATTAGGAATGAAAACAACTTTAGCCAAACCCGACTTAAGCTCACCCTGCTTAGAGGTTACCGCTTCTTGATCAGGAATGTGCAGATCGCCATCTTCTGAATAGTTCGCAATACCCATGAACTCTAGCTTGTCGTTCACTTTTGCATACACAGCAACGTTGGTTGCAAAACGCTCATAAGCTGTTTGATAGCTTGTTTTTACTCGAGCACCAACGCTTTCACCCGGCTTAAGAAGATCGCTTGGGTCTTTCGTTTCGTAGCTAAATGAACCATTGATAGCACCAGAACCTGACAGTGCAGAGTTACCACCTAATTCAATTTCAGCTCTTTTTAGCATTGCAGGATCAATCGCTTGGTCACCAGAGTGGTGGAAAAGCTGACCTTCTTGTCGCGCACCATCAATAGTCACTACGGCAAATTTGTCTTCCATACCACGTACAAATACTTTGCGAGAGTAACGTGCGTTCCCGTCAACCGTAACGCTAGGCATAGTATTCAAAACATCTTTGATGTCTGATGCTTGCTTCTTTTCCAGTGTGTCAGAGTTGATTTCAGTCTGAATCAATTGGTCAAGGGCAGAACCGATAACGACTACGGTTTCTGGTTCGTCGGCAGCAAATGCTGTAAATGAGGTTAAGGCAACCGTAACGGCTACTGATAGTGCTTTAAGTTTCATAATGCGACTTATATTTTATAGATTTAAGTGAAAGTGCACGAATGGTACACGACACTAATTACAATGTTAATAGTAATAGTTATCATTTACATTCTTTACTTACATTTACTTACTTATAATAAAATACAATTTGATTAGGATGTTCTTGCTGTAATTTACTGCTGAATTTTAAATAAACCCTTCTTCGTTTCATCGCTGAACTAGGTAGCCGTAAGTATCGATAGCTTACGGCTTTTTTGTCTCATATCGACACTAATAGTCGACAATTCGACGACTATCAACCAAGTTGAATTAGTCATATTTACACTTAAATATGACTAAAAAACGCACATAGACCAACCTTTCTAAACTATCAGTACGAAGCGATAATCAAGCTCATAAACAAACTTAAGATATAAAAAATGCCCCTAAAGGAGCATTTTATTTATCACTGACACACTAACGTAAATATTAGTACGGTGAGATATTCGAAAGCGACTGAATATGAACCGTGATCTCTTCGCGATCGTGGTAAAGGTGCTTCGCCTGCATCTTGAACTTCACTTTGTTATCAATCAGGAACTGTTTTAGGTTTTCGATATCCTGCAGAACTTCATCGTAACGGCCTTTCATTGGCAGTTTAAGGTTGAACAGTGCTTCTTTCGCCCAGCCTTTGATGATCCACTCCCCCATTAAATGAGCAACACGAGCCGGCTTCTCAACCATGTCACAGATAATCCAAGTGACGTTCTTACGGTCAGGTTCGAATTTAAAACCATCCACCATGTGGTGCTTAATTTGACCCGTTTCCATTAGGCTGTCTGCCATCATGCCGTTATCAACACAGTGAACAAACATAGAGCGCTTAACCAATTGGTAAGTCCAACCACCTGGACACGCGCCTAAATCTACGCCCCACATACCCGGAGCCAGACGTTCGTCCCACTCATCACGAGGGATGAATACGTGGAATGCTTCTTCTAGCTTCAATGTAGAACGGCTTGGCGCATCTGATGGGAATTTCAAACGAGGAATACCCATGAAGAACTGTGAGTTGTTAGTTGGGTAAGAGTAACCAACAAAACAGTGACCCGGCGCGATAAAGCATAAATGAAGCACTGGCTTCTTAGCGTTGTCTTTCGCTGCCATCAGCCCTTTACCGCGCATTGCCTGACGCATTGGCACAGTAAACTTACGGCAGAACTTCAAAAGCTCTTTCGCTTCATTAGTGTCTGGTGTTTCAATACGGATATCGCCACAACGTGGGAAACCTTCTTTCTCAGAAAGCGCCTCAAGAATTGGAGAAATACGATCATCAGTCGGCAGATCTTTGATTTCAACCGCTACCGCGATCATTTGACGAGCAAAGATCAACGATTGGAAGTCGATCTCTTTTACCAGTTTATCGGCTTCGCCTGCTTGATAACATTCAAACAATACAAAGCCTGTATTGTTCTTTAAGCGAGGAAAACCAAACACTTCCAGTTGTGTTGCCTTGTCTTGAATTTCGCCAGCACATTCTTTTTCAAAACCAGAGCGACAATAAAGTAGTACGTGTTTCACTGAGTTACCTCTTTTATATTCAAAGCAGCGAAGGAGAAGACTCCCCAACCAATGATAAATAGTAGACCACCAAACGGTGTTATAGGGCCAAACCATTTTATTCCTGTCAGTGCTAAGCCATAAAGGCTGCCACTAAAACAAAGGATGCCGATGATAAAGCAAATTGCCGCAATGAAAAAATATTTTTGTGATTTAGCACCAAGTTTCATCTGTAGCAGAGCACCACACGCCAATATTGCTAGTGTATGGATAAACTGGTACTGAACACCTGTCTCAAACACGCCTAGCAGATACTCTGGCAAGACAGCTTTTAACCCGTGAGCGGCGAAGGCACCTAGCATTACGGCTATTGCGCCAGAGATACCTGCAAAAGTGAGTAAATACTTACTTCTCATTAAGCACCTCTTTGATAAACGCCGATAGTTTCTCAACGGTTAACGCTATGTTCTGCTGTTCGGTGTAGCCAGAGCTCTTACGAGGCTTAAAGCTGTGATCGCCATCAGGAATAAACTCAACACGAATCGAATCCGACAGGTCGAAATCAGCAAACTCTTCTCGCTTACCAAAGGTATCACGTTCACCTTGTAGAATAAGACACGGCTTTGCTAACTCAGCCAAGTGCTCACCTTTGTATTTCTCTGGTTTGCCTGGTGGATGGAAAGGAAAGCCTAAACAGGCCATTGCAGCCACCTTATCCACTTCAGACAAATGACTCGCCATACGTCCTCCCATCGACTTACCGCCAATCACAAGCTTATCGGCATCTACCTGTCCGATAATCTCTTGGTAAGCTTCGAGCAGTTTAGGGGCTCGATCAGGTGGACGACGCTTACCATCTTCAGCACGCTTGATCATGTAAGGGAAATTAAAACGAATCACTCGTATCCCTTTAAACGCCAGCCCTTTTGCTACCGACTGCATGAATTCATGATCCATGCCTGCGCCAGCACCATGTGCAAAGATAAAAGTTATTGGGTTGTCTTCACCATCAATGATGAGGTTATTCATCAAGTAAGTCCTCTTGTTCACTTTGCGCTTTCGCCAACATCCAATCACGGAAAGTCGCAATACGCCCCATGTCAGCTTGTTTCTCATGACACACCACATAGAAGGCGTTCTTACTTACCAACACTTCATCAAAAGGTGCAATCAAACGACCTGCTTCGATTTCAGGTTGCGCCAACACATTATTACCCAAAGCAATACCTTGCCCGTGAGCGGCCGCCTGCAACACCATGGTTGAGTGACTGAAGATAGGACCATGGTTAACGTTAACCCCATCGATGCCATTTTGCTTGGCAAACTGTTTCCAATCCTTTCGAGATGTATCATGTAATAGCGTATGGCATGCCAAATCACTGAGAGATTCTAAAGGTTTAGCTCCTAGCAGCACGGAAGGTGAGCAAAGAGGGATCAAATATTCTTGGTAAAGCTTATCGGCTCTGAGCCCCGACCAGTTCCCTCGGCCATAGTAAATAGCCACGTCTACATCATCGGTCAGCGAGCCTTCATCCATATCAACGGCTTTGATTCTTACATCAATATCAGGTTCTTGCTGATTAAAGTCAGCGAGTCTTGGTACCAACCATTGAATAGCAAAACTCGGCGGCAAACTGATGGTCAATGCGCCCTTCTCACTTCGCTCAAGAACTTTATCTGTCGCTTCTGCCAGTGATGTAAAAATATCTTTGATATCCAAGAAGTAGCTTTGGCCTTCTTCCGTCAGCAACAAAGAGCGGTTTCTTCGACGAAACAGCTTCAAAGATAAGAATTCTTCAAGCGCTTTAATCTGATGACTGACCGCGGCTTGAGTAACAAACAACTCTTCTGCGGCACGCGTAAAACTCAAGTGTCGAGCAGCAGCTTCAAACACTCTTAGCGAGTTTAATGGGGGTAATCGACGAGACATAGTTACTCTCTAAATAAGCATTAGTTTTTTTTATCTGAAACATTATAATTTGTCCATTGCCTAGCGGCCAGAGAAATTCTATATTTCATCCCGCAGCAGCTAGCCTGAACGGCTTGATTCTCTCTAGAATCAATTGGTTTAGCTCCTGCGATGTTGTGTTTGCAAACTCGTTCTTTTCGAGTTGGGTAGAGTTCTACCAAATGTTTTGTTGCAGTTCCATACTGAAACGAGGCATGTACTTCCTGTATTTATTTTGACCTGTCTGTCAAATTTGTTTACACCGCCTTATGGGCGGTGTTTTTTTATGTGCAAAGAAAAGTAACAATAAGTTTATCAATAGCTGTGCTAATTAATCTTTATTATTTTTCATCGCTAATCACAGAATCAGACACCCACTCAAATAAACAACTGAACACATACAAATAGCACCATTGAGTTGCACTAAAAAGTAACAGAATACTTCAAGATACTCACACTTCTTCAGTACTTATAGACCCGTTTAGAGCTCACCAGTTCTATCAATCAAAAATTTCAAAGCTGAGCATGACGATAGCACGTCCAAACGCATGCCTCTTTCTACTGTCAATCCTTCATCATAGACAATAAAAAAGCCGCTTACTTTTCAGTATGCGGCTTTGCAAAATTATTAACGGTTGGTCAACACACCACTATGGGCGGTAAACCTTAACGTTGTGGAAGCCTTGTTCTTGCAAGTAAAGCGCTTGCAGACGGCTCATGACACCACGGTCACAGTACAACAAGTACTCTTTCGATTGGTCTAGGTCACCAAACTGAGTTGAAAGCTTGAAGAACGGGATGTGTTTGATTTCAACACCATCGATCTCTAGCGGGCTTTCATCTTCTTCGTCTGGGCTACGGATATCAAGAACGACAGCGTGCTCAGCAACGGCTTGAACTTGCTCCACTTCTGGTGCCTGTTCTTGGCTCTCTTTCTCGATATCACGGATATCCATAATACGAGCATTCTCGATCACTTGCTCTAGCACTTCGAAGTTAAACTTAGCTTCTTCCGCTTCTAGTTTGCCTTTCTTCGCTTTCACGGTTGGCTTCTTAGAGATAACACCACAATACTCAGGCATTACTTTAGCGAAGTCTTCAGTACCAATCTTGCGAGACAGGTCGATGATATCTTCTTTGTCCCAGTTGATCAGTGGACGAAGGATCAAAGTGTCCGTCACGTTGTCGATATGACGCAGGTTAGTTAGCGTTTGGCTAGAAACCTGACCAAGAGCTTCACCCGTTACTAGTGCTTCGATACCGAAACGCTCTGCAACCATACCACCAGCACGCATGAACATACGCTTAAGAACAACGCCCATTTGGCCGTCTTCAACGTTCTCAAGGATTTCTGCAACTACAGGTTCAAAATCAATAGAGATGAACTTCACCTTTGCAGATGAACCGTATTTATCCCATAGATAGTGAGAAACTTGCTTAACACCAATCTCGTGAGCAGGGCCACCAAGATTGAAGAAGCAGTAATGCACTTTAGAACCACGTTTGATGTGTAAGTAGCTTGAAACACCAGAATCAAAGCCACCAGAGATCAAGCTAAGCAGATCTTCTTGAGTACCAAGAGGGAAACCACCTAGGCCTTTATGACGTTCAATAACTTGGTTTAGCTTATCGTTCTCGACTTCAACTTTAACGGTAATATCTGGATTTTTCAGTTTTACTTTTGCTGATTCAACCGCTTGGTTTAGACCGCCGCCTACGTAGCGTTCTAGCTCGATAGAAGTAAAGTCATGCTTACCACGACGCTTAGCACGTACAGAGAAAGTCTTACCTTCAATAAGAGCACCGCTACGCTCAAGAACTTGCTCGTAAATATTGTGCAGGTCTTTAAATTCTGATTGCTGAACTTCAAGGGAGTGATGAATACCCGGAGTTTGCGTCAATACTTCAAGTGTTTCTTTAAAGTATTTGTCGCTCTCAGACGTCACTTCGATATGGTCACGGCGGTTGAAGACAGCCACAGACTCAGTACGACGCTGAAGAATAGTACGAATATTACGTTCTAGAATCTTTGTGAAGCGCTTACGCACCGATTCACTTTTTACAAAAATTTCCGGGTGGGGCTTAACAATAAATTTCATAGTACTTTCACGCCAATAAGGTTCACAATTTTAATAGGTTCATCACCACGTAAAAGGTCATTTCACATAGTTATTGAAGCAATAATAGATCAATATTAAATCTAAGGGCGCGAATTATACATGAGAAAATCAAACAAGGAAAAGAGTGCGTGCTTTGATGCCATTAATAAACTCACCTTAGTGACAAACTATCGTCTCGATTTCATCCAAGCTCATTTATCCATATCTTCTCTTCTCTTCTCTTCTCTTCTCTTCTCTTCTCTTCTCTTCTCTTCTCTTCTCTTC